>VEQR01000002.1 GCA_018883125.1 Candidatus Kapaibacterium sp. | reverse complement strand
TTGCTCTGCGGAGTGACGGTTCGGTTTGGACGTGGGGCAACAACACCTACGGGCAGCTGGGTATTCCCTCGATGCTGGCATCCTTTACACCCGTGCGGGTGACTGGGCTACCGCCGATCCGGGAGATCTATTCCTCTCAAATGTCTTGTTTTGCCGTGGATTCATCCGGACGCTGGTGGGCATGGGGTCAGAACCAAAGCGGGCTGATGCTCGGTATCCAGAGCACCGACGCCGTGCGTTCGCCGATACTCATGCAGGCGCCCTGCTCGCAGGCGACTGCCGTCACTGGTGACGTACCGCAAGAGCATGGCCTGCATCCTCAACCGGCCACACAGATCGTGCATATTCGTCATGGTCTCGGGTCAGACCCCGTCACCGTGGAGATCGTCGACGTTCTCGGCCGCACCATGATCTCCATGATCTCCAACCTCGAGTCCATTCCGGTCGACGTCTCATCCCTGCCTCCCGGCACGTACGTAGCGCGCTGCAGCGTCTCCAACGCCGCGGTTCGTTTGATGATGCATGTAGCACGATAGGGACGGCTTCGCCGTGCTATACGGCTTCGCCGTGTGAGACGGCTTCGCCGTGCTATACGGCTTCGCCGTGCTATACGGCTTCGCCGTGCTATACGGCTTCGCCGTGCTTTACGGCTTCGCCGTGCTTTACGGCTTCGCCGTGCTATACGGCTGCGCCGTGCTATACGGCTTCGCCGTGCTATACGGCTGACGCCGTGCTATACGGCTGACGCCGTGCTGTACGGCTTCGCCGTGCTATACGGCTGACGCCGTGCTATACGGCTTCGCCGTGGGAAAGTCATCCCCGCGAAAGCGGGGATCCATACGTCGTGAACACCGCGCAGGCCGGCACGATTGAGTTGTGCAGAAATACAACGATGGGTTCCCGCTTTCGCGGGAACGACGCTTAAACCGCAGGCGTCCCCCACGGCGAAGCCGTCTCGCACCGCAGGTATCGCACGCCGCAGGCGTCCCCCACGGCGAAGCCGTCTCGCACCGCAGGTATCGCACGCCGCAGGCGTATAGCACGGCGAAGCCGTCTCGCACCGAAGGTCTCGCACGGCGAAGCCGTCTCGCACCGAAGGTCTCGCACGGCGAAGCCGTCTCGCACCGCAGGTCTCGCACGCCGCAGGCGTCCCCCACGGCGAAGCCGTCTTATCGTACGTGGACGTGAGACCGGCAGATCGTTCCGTCGGCAGTTCGATGGACGGCAAGCACAAGACCGCTGAGTTCGCACAGGTGCTGTTCGAGATCAGCGGGTGTTGATGTCCTGATGAAGCGACCGCGGACGTCGTACAGGTCTATCGGGCCGGTACACGGCGACGATGCGTCATCATCATCGACAGATGTTGTTCCGGAGGTCGTAAACATGGCTGCGATACTCCATGTGCCGTTACCCGCAAGGTTGTTCCCCCGAGAACGCCAGTAATAGGTCTTGCCGGGCTTCAATGGAGGCGTCCAAGTCAAGGACGTGTCGCTGGCCTTACGAATGGTTGATGTTGTGAATCCATCAAGAGTGTCGACCTCGATCTCGAACCCCTTATCGACAAACGCTGGGCGCGACCATTGGAATTTGAGACGCGTTGTCACATTGCTTGCCCCATTCAACGGGAAGATTGCAGATGGGGCCTGTGGTATGTTGTATGTCATGAAGCTGACAGAAGCTGAATCTGCTGCATCATCGGCGCGGTAGAGTGCTTTGATGCTGACACTCAGCGTTGAAGCCGCCGGTAGTTCGGAAACGGACAGCGTTGTGTCGGTTGTTAGCGTATCAAAGACGATCAGCGGGACCTTTGAGATCGTGTTCTGAATCCGCACACGGTAGCGCGTCTCAAAGTTGCCCTCAATTGTATACGAGGACCGCGTCCATCGGAGTGTGGTGGTCGTCGGAATGGTCGACCCCGGAAGGGGGCTCAGGATGGTTGGCACTGACGGTGTGGGATTCCCAACGTGGACAGTCCATGACTCGGATGTGCCCTTCTCGGTAGTTACGCGCCAGGAGTAAAGACCATCCGGCAAGTCGATGGCCATGCGAGAGCCGGCTACCTTTGTGCGAAGAATCGGTTGCGTGTTGGTGCCACTACGTGGTGTAATCTCAAGGGTGACGGATGAACCGGAAGGGGCCGACCACGCAAACTCGTCCGTACGCTTAACGCCACTGCTTCCGCTTGCCGGACGCAGATTGACGGGACGAAGCTGAGCAAGCACTGTCTGCTTTCCATCACTCGTCAGTTCGATGTAGCTGTGCGGAGCAAGACCCGTATGACGCGTTGCAGAGCTGCCGGGCCAGGAGACAACGACGCTGTCGATGCTTTGTGCCGACCCGATGCCAATATGCAGGTCGTGGGTCATTTGCGACATGCGCCCTCCGCTGACGGTGCCCGGCATCCAGCGGTGGAACCGAGAGCCCCCTGCATAGACCGTGAGTCGTGCTCCGTAAGCGTTGCGATGGTTGCCCGGACGAACGTCGCGAAGACGAATGGTAATTGCAGCGCCTTCTTTGGCCAGGTCGTTGCGGAAGTACTTCAGGTTTTCCGTACCACTTGCGCAGAGTAGATCGAGATCGCCATCGCGGTCAAAGTCCCCACGGGCAGCCGTCCACGCACCATGAATGAACATTCCGGACTCCCACGTCACGTCGCGGAATGGTACGGTAGGATCGGGAGAACCCATATAGAGGTGCGCCGGACGATTTGCCCCATTACCGAAGGCATCGTAGGAGATCTGGCCATGCCAGATGTCGAGTGCGCCATCGTGGTTGAGGTCCGCCAAGCACATGCCGGCATTCATCTCTTTGAATTTGATGCCATGCCAGTCGAGCACTCCATCGGCTGACATTTCATACCAGTTCGTGAAGCGCGGATTGGCAGCCGTAGCCGTGTTTCGCAGCACAAGCGAGGGGTTGGAGTACTGAGCACGTGAGTCGGGGTGACCAAGGTTGCCGACCAGCAGATCCACAAGACCATCGCCGTTCACATCGCCCCATTCCGAGCCCATACCGTGACCAAAGTACTGTGGCTGAGTTGTTGGTACGCCAATAGCCCCGGTGGTTGCCGACACTTCGGTGAACGTCCCATCACCGTTGTTCCGATATAGGCGATCGGGAGCTAGACGATAGGTGGCAACAAAAATGTCGGTTCGCCCATCGTTGTTGAAGTCGCACAGCGATGCACCCCAAGTATCGTAGTAGGGGGCTGGCTCTCCAAGGGAGAGCTTCGACGTGGTGGTGACATCCGTGAAGATCATCTTGCCGTCGTTCCGCCATAGCCTATCCTGAAAGTATACCTCGTTACCATTTGACTCACTCCGTCCGTTCGCAATGAACAGGTCAAGGTCACCATCCTGTTCGATATCCAGCCAGAGTGCCGTTACACCGGGAGCGTTGTTGACGATCTTGCTCTCGGCAGACACGTTCGTGAATGTGATGCCTCCATCATTGCGCCACAGCTGATCGTTGCCAAAACCCTGTATCACAAGTACGTCCATATCGCCGTCATTATCAACGTCGCCCCATGATGTGGGTCCGCCCGCAAAAGGCATCTGTACGCGCTTAAAGCCCCTTCCACTATCATTCTGAAAGTACTGTCCCGGGATGCAGACATCATCATAACCATCGCTGTTCCAGTCGACCACGCTCACTTGATCAGATCGGATTGGCTTGCTGTCGGTACCAATGAGCCCCATCTGTGAGGTTGCATCGAGCATAGTGGCTGCAGGGCGCACATCGAAGGGAAGTTCGACCACCAGGCGGACCATGTAATCGCCTCGGGCCAGATAATAGATGCCGGCGATGTTGAAGAAGTTCGGGTTGGGCGTTACCGGATCGTATTGAAATGAGGTGCTCGGTGATTGACCGTTGTTATCCTGACCCCAGATCGGACCGTTTGCTTTGACGACGTGCTGGATCACGATTCGATCATAGCCATCAAAGGAAACATTGTGTCGGGACATATCGACATCTATCCAACCCTTACCCGATACCGTGACGGTGGCTTCTGCCAAGGTGTTGTAGGGGAAACAGTACTGTGACGGAGGAATCGTTCCTTCGGATGCGTCACCGGTAACCTTAACCTGGTCTGTTCCGACGCCCGATGCGTAGTAGATCTGGATCTTTTTCAACCGACACGGCTGGCCCACGGTGAGGATGACTGATTCTTCCCAGCCGTCCTTCAGAGGCGCTGACGCGGTTGCCACGCCGTTGTCTTTTCTGATCGTGTCAATGCGTGCGAATGCTGGCACCGTACTGAGCACGCCGAGTGTAAGAAGACAGAGAAGCCAGAGAACTGAGTGCTGAATCATGATGAGCCCCGTAAAACAAGAGGCTCAAATCTAGCACGGCAGACAGTGAGGTGCTCTTACTGTGCTGCAGTTAATGCGGCGATATACCGCTGAGCGATCAGATAGAGGGCTACTGCCAAGCCTACCGCATTCAGCACGGGGAATGTCCAGTGCGATGCTGTTGAGGGGGCTATCGGGTGCAGTACAGCAAAGCTTCCGGTACCATGAGAAATGTTGGACACGGAAACGTTGGAAACCGGAACACCGAGCTCTTCGCTCCGTCGGATCAGCAACTTCAGTCGGCGCGCTTCACGCAGATACTCGATGCCCCAGAGCGATAGCAGGATAAAATAGATCAGGGTCTGTCCTGACCGCAGCTCTCGAAGCTGGTCGTGGTCAACCATCGAGCGCCACTGCATGCCGTAGATCAATATCCAGTAGCATCCGGCAAACGAAAAACATAGCCGGATAAGGCGTCCGAAGAGCCGATGTTGAGGCTCATAGACTGCAGCCAGTGACGGGTCAAACATGGTTGATGCAGAATATGGTGTTGACGAAAAAGCGCGGTCACCGATGAACGATGACCGCGCTTTGGAAGTTCATTGACGAGATACTTATTCGGCTGCGGCTTCTTGCGGTGCCTCAGCAGCGGGAGCTGCTTCAACAACAGGTGCCTTGGCGGCTTCGGCCTTGGCCTTGGCACGATCGGCACGACGCTGCTTCAGGCGCGTGTAGCGCGATAAAGCCACATCCTTGTGCTTGGCAACAGCGGCATCGATTTCTTCCGGGGTAGCCCCCTTGAAACCGAGGTGCCGGCGAAGCAGGACGCCCTCACGGCTGAGGATCTCACGGACAACGTCCGTTGGTTGGGCTCCCACCGAGAGCCAGTACAGGGCGCGTTCTGTTTCCAGAACAACGCTCTTGGGGGTTGTCATCGGGTCAATGTACCCGATCCGTTCGATCGAAGCGCCGTCACGACGGTCGCGTCCGTCGATCGCAACGATATCGTAGAAGGGGTGCTTCTTACGACCGCGGCGACGCAAGCGGAGTTTTACCATGGTTTCTCCAGTTCAGAGAATGTTAGTGAAAATGGGTCAGCGACGCATTCCCGTGGGAAGGTTCGGCATGCGGTTGCCCATCATGTTCGCCATCTTCCCTTTGGTCATGTTTCGCATCATCTTTTGCATGTCTTCAAATTGCTTGATCAGTCGGTTTACGTCCTGGATCGACGTTCCGCTACCCGAGGCGATCCGCTTGCGGCGGCTACCGTTGAGCAAACGTGGATTCTGACGTTCCTCACGCGTCATCGACAGGATGATCGCTTCGACCCGTCCAAATGCCTTGTCATCGATCTGAACGCCGCGCAGCGCCTTGTCCACGCCCGGAAGCATGCCGAGCAGGTCACGCAGGGAACCCATCTTCTTGATGAGCTTCATCTGATCAAGAAAGTCCTCGAATGAGAACTCGTTTTTCTTGAGCTTCTCCTCGAGACGCTCGGCTTCCTTTTCATCGATCTGCGCCTGAGCCTTTTCGACGAGCGTAACGATGTCACCCATGCCGAGGATCCGCGAGGCGATCCGCTCGGGATAAAACGGCTCGAGCTGATCGATCTTCTCACCAATACCGACGTACTTGATCGGCTTACCCAGAACGGCACGGATCGAGAGAGCAGCACCGCCACGTGTATCGCCATCGAGCTTCGTCAGGACAACGCCCGACAGCTCCAGACGATCATGAAACGCCTGTGCCGTGTTCACTGCGTCTTGTCCCGTCATGGCATCGCAGACGAACAGGATCTCGTGTGGCTTGAGAAGCTCACGAAGGTCGGCAACCTCCTGCATCATCTCTTCATCGATGGTCAGGCGTCCCGCTGTGTCAACGATCACCGTATCCCGACCATACTTCTTCGCGTAGGCAAGAGCTTCAGCAGCGATCTCGGCAGGCTTGGCCCCTTCCTTCGAAAACACCGGAAGAGACATGCTCTGACCGAGCATTTTCAATTGATCAACGGCCGCCGGACGGTAGATATCGCAGGCTACGAGAAGGGGCTGGCGTCCCTTCTTCTTCAGTGAATACGCCAGCTTGCCGCAAAAAGTCGTCTTTCCCGAACCCTGAAGTCCAGCCACCATAACGATGGTTGGCGCCGGCGAGGCAACTGCGAGATCAGACTTGGATGAACCCATGAGCGAGACGAGCTCGTCATGGATCAGCTTGATCATGAGTTGGCCGGGCAGAACGTTGCCCTTGACTTCAAGGCCGAGTGACTTTTCCTTGACGTCGTCGATGAATTTCTTGACGACACCAAAGTTGACATCGGCATCAAGAAGTGCACGGCGCACCTCCGTCAGTGCTTCATTGACGTTGTCTTCGGTCAGCTTGTGCTGACCGCGGATCGCCTTTAAGGCGAAATCGAGTTTGTCGCTTAGGGATTCAAACATTGCGGTTTTTTGAAGACCGCAAAGATACGAATCAACGCGATATGCTCAGCCCCATGGAGCCAAGAACCAATCCCGAATCCGTGCGGGCGATGATGCGATACGAGCCCTGAGCCAGCGTTGAGACGTTGATCGATGCCCCAAATCCTGAGTCCTGAGCCGGGAGTATTCCGCTGAGCAGAACCCGTCCAGCAATATCCACGACATCGTAGGAGAGGCTTGCCGACTGCGTTGCGGAGGCAACAACAAATCGTACAACGTCCGACGTCGGGTTCGGACTAACGCTCCATCCAGAGGCAAGGAGTGCGTCTTCCTTGACCGATGTCACATCAGGATCAATGGAGATGACACTCGCGTTCACGTTGCCGCTTGCATCGACGAGGATCACAGACAGCCCCGGACCATTGGAGTTTTTCGATGGATCGAGAAAGCCGGTAGCGATCATGATCGTTGCCCGTGCTGCCCCGCGGAAATCGCAGAGATACCCCTTAAGCTTCTTGCCTTCGGCATCACTCATCCAGACGGTATCGGTAGCCGGCTCAGTTTCGACGTAGGACGTCGTCATGTCACCGTAGCCGACCTTATTGGCATACGAAACCGTTGAGCTTGCAAACGAAACGTTTGGAGCATCGGTGACGGCATGCAGAGTGCGCACACCTGTTTTCGTGGTACCATTTTTTTCAAGAGCACCTTCGTACACCATCAACTTGAAACGGGGGTCGACACCTTGCGGATTCTTGGCGAACTTCAACGTGTCGCTAACGCCGAGTGCAACAATCGAGTAAGCACGCGTTGGACGAAGAGGGGTGAGCGTTACTGTTGTGAGTGTGTCCTTGTAGGCACTGGATGTGCCGGGAGCAATGCCGATCACAAGCGGAGTGTTTGCCGGCACATCGACGAAGGCCGAAGCCTTCCGGAATGATACGTTGTCGAATGCCTTGGTACCGTTCACATAGAGGTCCACCACGGCAAAGGCCGGATCTGCAGCAGCGTGTACAATCTGCACGCGACTAGTCTGTGAGCCGCTGATAAGTGGCGAACGCAAAACACGTCCATCCTCGAGCACGTTCAGCAGGCATAGGGTGTCGAGGCTCTTCGCATTGTCGCCCGGTGTCTTAAAGCCACTGATCACGCTTACAAGAATGTTGCTGCCCATCGACCCAAGATCAACGCTGAACGATGCGAGGAGCTTCTTTGCGTCGCCAACCTTCGTGAAATCGATCGTCGTTGCCTTGCGATCAAGGATCGACGCCGTGGTGCTGCGATCAAGAAAGCCAACGCTGGAGGCAAGGGGCTTAGAAACACCACGTGCAAGAATATCACCAGCTTCGAGATCGGATGATCCATTGAAGAAATAGACGGCCGTCTTCGTTGGGTCGCTGTTGCTATTGGGGACTTCGTACGATGTGATCGCATATCCGATCGACTTACCATTCGGATTCGCAACGTAGTCCGCAGGTTTGCCAAGGCCGGTGAAGATGGCCATATACCCCTTATCCGGTCCGGGAGTAAAGGTCGTTTGGTACACTGCCTCAGAGGCGTTGATGCTTGAGCTTGGCGCAACGCTGAGAGTCAGCTCAAGATCACCGAAGATGGCAGCTTCATTCATGTTGCTCGCACGCTGAAAGGCAATGTCCTCGATCTTCGTGGTCGTGCCCGCCTGTGTAACGTACAGATCTACCACCCGCAAGGATGGCTCCGGAGAGCAGTGAACAAACGTCACAACGGAAAGCTGCGCCAGTGCGAACGATGCGGAACCGAGCAGGATAGCTACGGCGATCAGAGTACGACGGATCATGAGGTAAACCTTTCGGGGAGAAAAATGTCGGGTAGGAAGGGGATATCTGATTCGGGAGTAAACAGTTCCGAGACAGAAAAGTTTCACTGCTGAATCGCGAATGTTGCATAACCGCCGTCAGCCCGTGATGCATAGAACGGGTGATAGGGTACTACTCGAACAGTGCATCCCTGGTAGCCGCTGGCAACGCATACTGAAGACCCCTCAAAGATAGTATCTGCGCCATCATGGCCCACAGCCAGCATGGTCACGATACTGTGGGGACGCACTTCATTTTTTGCATCAATGGGGCCATGTAGCAACTCGACGCGGACATTGTCGGCTGAAAACTGTCCGAGATGCACATGGGCTCTAGCCGTGAGGTGCTCACCCACATGCCCGGGGTGCCGCCCCTTGACCTCGACATTCACCACGCTCACGTCGGACCAGTGGTGTCGCACGTGATCCTCGAACGCATGCAATTCTTTGGCACCAGCTCCATGATCGCGCAGCATCATGGCATGGCGCGCAGTGGCGGTTGAGTAGGCCTGTGTTGCATAGTCAATGACCATTCGGTGAGACGAAAAGCGCCATGCGTTGCTGGCAATGCTCCTTTTCATTCGGTCGATCCACTGACGCGGAATTCCGGTCTCGTCCCGATGATAGAACATGGGAGCGATTTCATACTCCAGCAGATCATACAGTGCGGCGGCATCGGCTGCGTCCTGCTCGACGTCGTTAAAGACCTCGCCCCGGCCGATAGACCAGCCGTTGGTGCCGTCATACGCCTCTGCCCACCAGCCGTCAAGAATCGAACAATGCAGAACGCCGTTGGCTGCGGCCTTCATTCCGGAGGTTCCCGAGGCCTCGTGCGGCTTGCGTGGGGTGTTGAGCCAGACGTCGCAACCGCGCACGAGAAGTCGTGCCACGTCCATGTCATAATCCTCGAGGAACACAAATGATCGCTCGAGTCCATGAGCACGGATCTGCTGATGCACGTCCTGGATAAGCTCCTTTCCCTGCACATCCTTCGGATGGGCTTTGCCGGCGAGAATGAACTGAAGGGGGCGATCACTGCGAGTGGCGATCTCTGCAAGCCGCTTCATGTCGGCCATGAGGAGATTTGCTCGCTTGTAGGTTGCAAAGCGTCGTGCAAACCCAATCGTGAGCGCGTCGGGACGGAGCGTCTCTTCAATGATCTCGGCCTGCCGTTCGGACAGGGACGCATGATGCTTGGACATGACGTGACGTCGAGCACCGCGCACGAGGCGGTGGCGGCGCATTTCATGGGCACGCCACAGCGTTTCGTCGGGGATGTTCAGAGCCCCCTCCCAGGATGCGGCCTCCCAGGGCGAAACACGCCATTGCGTTCCCATGGCCGAGTCGTAGGCAACTCCGAGCTCCGGAGCAATCCACGTAGGCGTGTGTACGCCGTTGACGAGTCCGGCGATCGGAACATCGTCCACCGGGAAGGCGCTCCATACCGAGTGCCACATCTGGCGTGCTACCTGACCATGGAGCTTGCTGACGCCATTGCGGAAGGTTGAGCCCCGCAAGCCTAATACCGTCATGGAAAATTCTTCGGAAGGCCGCAGGGAGTCTATCATTCCAAGGCCGATGAATTCGTCCCACGAAAGTCCCATATTTTCGATGTACTTACGGAGATATGGCTCAAGGATGGCTGTCGGGAATGCTTCGTTGCCTGCCGGCACTGGAGTGTGTGTTGTGAAGGCTGTTGAGCTTCTCGTCAGGTTCCACGCTTCGAAGAAGTTCTGTGAGAAGCGGTGCATGAATTGATGCGTGCGCTCCAAGAGAAAGAACGCCGCGTGTCCCTCGTTGATGTGGCACACATCGGGCTGAATACCCATAGCCTGCAGGGCACGCATGCCGCCCACGCCGAGCAGGATCTCCTGCATGATGCGTGTGTCTCGCGACCCACCATAGAGCCTGTCGGAAATGTCGCGAAGGAGCGGATCGGAGTTCTCTGGAACGTTTGTATCGAGCAGGTACAGCGGCACCCTGCCAACCATAGCTCGCCAGATATTGGCGTGGCAGGTTCCTGCAGGGAGGTCGATACTGATCGTGATCGCCGATCCATCGGGATGGTTCATACGCTGGATCGGCAGAGCATGGAAGTCCATCTCGGCATAGTGCTCGTTCTGCCAGCCGCTTTCGGTGAGATACTGTCGGAAGTATCCCTCCTGATAAAGAAGCCCAACACCGAGAAGGGGTAGACCAAGATCACTGGCCGACTTCAGGTGGTCACCCGCAAGGACGCCGAGACCACCGGAGTACATCTGAAAGCTCTCGTGTATGCCGAACTCGGCACAGAAATAGGCAATGCTCGAGGGCATTGTTTCGGCGTGTTCGGCAAACCATGACGGGTGAGTCATGTAGGCTCGGAATCGATCGCTCACCTCACGACAACGATGCACGAAGTCGATCTCTGAAGCAAGTTCCAGAAGCCGCTCATGAGGAACAGCCTGAAGCAGTGCCACGGGGTTGTGATGTGTCTGCTCCCAGAGCATCGGTGAGATGTGGGCCCACAGACGCGTGGCTTCGACGTCCCAACACCACCAGAAATTGCGGGAGAGCTCGACGAGGCAGATAAGGGGCTCGGGAATGCTTGGGGCAATAACGAACGTGGATATTGGACGCATAGTGGCGCAAAACTACGTCCGGTAGGCCGGAACCGCGTGGAGCGGTATACTTGTCGTATGATCCATCCTGCCACATCCCATTCCGTTCGACAGGCCTGCCAGGTGCTGAATGACGGTGGCGTGGTGGCCATTCCCACCGAGACGGTCTACGGTCTGGCGTGCTCAATCGACCGTCCGGAGGCAATTCGCCGGGTGTTCAAACTGAAAAGACGTCCCTCGGATAATCCACTTATCGTGCATGTCCATGCAGTTGATCAGGCACTCGAGCTAACGGCATCAAGAGATCAGAATATTCTTCGACGTTTGGCCGAGGTGTTCTGGCCCGGACCACTGACGGTTGTCGTTTCGCGCAGCTCAAAGGTCTCGGATCTGGTCAGTGCCGGCCTGGATACGGTAGCGATCCGCATGCCCGCCCATCCGGTTGCACTCGAGATACTGCGGGGTACCCAAAGCCCCCTTGCAGCTCCAAGCGCCAACATTAGTGGTCGTCCGAGTCCAACGCGAGCCCAGCACGTACTGGATGATTTTGGTGATGAACTGATGATCATTGACGGGGGGGCATGCGAGCACGGATTGGAGAGCACCGTGGTGCGCGTGATCGGCTCGGAATGCCTGATTCTGCGGCAGGGGGCTCTCTCAGCGGATGACCTGCGGCACGCACTTCCTGAGCTGTTTGTCCGATCGGCCAACGAGGCCGATCAAAGGCATCGGTCTCCGGGCACCCGCTACAGGCACTATGCGCCCAAGGCCCGGGTGGTGATCTGCAGAAGCCCCGAACAGGTGCAAGACATGCTTGCAGAAAATCCTGCTGAACGTGCCGTTGTCCTTACATCCGCTATATCGGTAGAGCGCAACGCGGATTTGAATGCACGAATGGTAAACGCCGCAACATTGTATGATGAATTCCGTCGTGCAGACGCCTTGCAGGTTGAGCGCATCATAGTACTTTGTGACGATGAGTTGTCTCGAAATGAGGCGCTTATGAATCGCCTTGACAAGGCATCGGAATCTGGTGGTCAATCAGGGGATGAAGCAGTATGACGCAGCGGACAGTGCGGGTCATGAATAGGGCCGGCCTTCACACTCGTCCGGCAGCAATGCTGGTGAAGCTTGCTGCCACTTTTGCCAGTGATGTACATCTGGTCAAGGATGGATTTCATATCAACGCTAAAAGCATCATCGGCGTGATGACCCTTGCCGCCGAGCACGGCAGCGAGCTGCAGCTCGAGGTTGACGGTGTTGATGAACAGTCTGCTGCGGATGCTATCGCCGGACTTTTTTCATCGGGGTTTGGTGAACAGTAAGGAGTTATCGACCACGCTATGACCGATCCGAAAGCACCTTCGTCCGAACATCTCCTCCGAGGCCTGCCTGCCTCGGCAGGGATCGCTATTGGACGGGCCGTGATCGTACATCCACTCTGGTGGGAAGGGGCTCCTGTGCCTCCTCCTCGCGGTGACGTGGATAGTGAGACGGAACGCTTTCGTCATGCCCAGCAGGTTGTGGCCGAGGAGCTCGACAATATCGCTGAACGCGCTCGCAGGGAGTCGCCCACGCTGAGTTCGATCCTTGAAGCGCACCAGATGATCGTTACGGACCCGGTGCTTAGTGCCGATATCATTGACAGGATTTCCAGCGGCGTATCCTCGGAAGCGGCTGTTGTTCATGAGTTCGAACGCCAACGACGTACCCTGCTTGCATCGACAAATTCGATGTTCCGCGATCGCGTCAGTGATCTTGACCACATGAAAGAGCAGATGCTCTCGGCACTTCGCACGGGAGTGCCGCAGGTTCGTCGAGATGGCGAAAGCATCGTCGTGGCCGATACTGTGTCGCCCCATGACATGCTCGCAGATCGGCAGCTTGGGGTACGGGGCTATGTGATGCAGTCGGGTGGTATTGATGCCCATTCTTCGATCATCGCTCGTGATTTTGGTGTTCCGGCGGTTGTGAGCGTAGCGCATTCGATGACGCGCATCCACGATGGTGACCTGCTGATCATTGATGGTTCTGCCGGAGTGGTGATATGTAATCCCGGCGCATCAACGCTGGAGCACTATCAGCGTCAGCAGGATGATGAACGTCAGCAGCGTCTGCTTCAGGAGGATGTCGATCACACTCCGATCCACAGCCTGGACGGTGTGCGGATCACCATTGAGGCGAACATCGACGTGCCGGAGCAGGTGCCTGTTGCGCTGCGCCTTGGTGCCGAAGGACTAGGCTTGGTCCGCTCAGAGATGATGATCGCCAGCATCAATGAGATCCCGAGCATCGACGAACAGGTGCGCTGGTATGGTCAGATCTGCCAGAATGCGGGTGAGCTGCCCATCACGATCCGTGCGTTCGACTTTGGCGGAGATAAGATCGATGTTGGGCAGACCTACGTCGAGGACAATCCTGCCTTGGGCCTGCGAGGCATCCGCTTCCTTTTATCGCAGCCTGATATCCTCCGCGATCAGTTCACGGCTCTGCTCATGGTTGCCCGTGAACGGCCCATCCGATGCATGCTGCCGATGATCACCACACAGCAGGAGCTCGACCGCGCACTCGAGATCATTGCCGCATGCCGCGCGGCACATACTGAGGCTCATGGTGATTGTCCGGACGTGCCGATCGGTATCATGATCGAAACGCCGGCGGCGGCTCTTTCTGCTGAATCGTTTGCCTCGCAGGTGGACTTCTTTTCCATCGGCACGAATGACCTCACGCAGTACACATTGGCGATCGACCGCACGAACGATCTTGTTGCGGGCATTTCAGACGGACTACACCCGTCTGTGCTGAAGCTGATCTCTATGACGGTCTCTGCTGCACGCTCGGCGGGCATTCCTGTTACGGTGTGCGGCGAGATGGCTGGTCAAAGTGCAGCCATAGATGTGCTGGTTGGTCTTGGAGTAAGTGGTGTGAGTGTCTCTTCCTTTGCCCTTCACGACGTGCGACGTCGCGTCCGCGAGCTGGATGCTGAGTCGTGTCAGCGCCTTGCCGACATATCAATTCGCAGCAGAACCGCCGCCGAGGTTCGTTCACATATTGATGCGTTTCGCAGTTCAAGCACGAAAGGGGCTTCTTCGTGAGGCCACGAAAGCCCCTTGTCAGAGCATTACCGTGGATCCTTGGCGTGCTGACGATGCTACATGCTCTGCCTGTTTACGCGCAGAAGTCGGCTGAGACACCAACCATCCGATCTGTGCGCATCGATCAGAAAGATGTGTTTGGCACCGGCGATAGAGACTGGTTCTTTGGCGCATCGTGGCTGAACAGTCTGCATGTGTTGACAAAGCCCTATGTGCTTGATGACGAGATATTCTTCGATATCGGTGATGATCTCGATACGGTGGATCTTCTCGAAACAGAGCGTGTGCTTCGTTTGACACGGGTCTTCAGTAAGGTCAGTGTGCAGCATCACGTCGATGGCGACAGCGTGGACGTTGTCATCGAGGCGCAGGACCGTTGGTCACTCGATCCTGCTGTCGTCTTCTCAACAGGTGGTGGAATCGCTACCTATGGAATCCAATTGGAAGAATACAACCTGCTCGGTACGGCATCACGAGCCAAGGTGCTGGGCATCCGCCGCACCGAGAACGACATTGGGCTTCAGGGCACATTCGAGCTGAGCCTTCGACGCTTTCTCCGAAGCGGAATCAGCGCTAACCTTGCCGTTACGTCAAACCGGTTTCGCACAGACCAAGATGTTGTGATCGGTCAGCCATACTGGCGTCTGTTCACGCCATGGGCCTTTAACCTCCGCTTTACGAATGCCTTCGGCAGTGACTTCGCCTACGGCGCTGAAGGCGCCTCGCCGCGACTGTTGCCGTTTCGTGAGCGAACCATCGATGCGTGGATCTCGCAAGCTGACGGCGAGCGCGATCGGCTTTTTGTGACCGGCGCAGTTCGTGCGAGTGATGTGCAGCGGGTGGATCCCACGTCACGTCAGGCATTCGACAACACAGCTCACATACTCGTTGGGTTTTCATCAATCTCTCAGCGTTTTTCTCGGACCCAATTTCTCAATGGCTACGAGACGGAAGATCTTCAGCAAGGGGCGTGGGGTTCTGCAACACTTGGCCGAGTGTTTTCGATGGGTAGCGGCTCGCAACCGATGTGGTACATCGCCGGCGAAGCAGAACAGTCGAACCTTGTCACCCCCACGATGTATGCATTTGGCCGCATCGCTGCAGGCACTGGTTTTGTTGGTTCAAATGCGCGCAATACGTCCCTTGAATTGCTCGGCATTGCGCATTGGCGTATCGACCCAGCACTTGTGCTGACCTCACGGCTGCGCTCGCAAACGGTCTGGAACTGGAATGGGTTTCATCAACTTGTTTTAGATCCGGAATCGGGAATGAGAGGTCTGGATGCAAATGGTCTCGCTGGTGACAGTCGATTTGTGATGAATACCGAACTGCGCTGGTTCCCACGTTGGCAGCTCTGGATCTTTGGTCTAAGCGGTGTGCTATTCCATGATGTCGGAACGGTATTCGACCAGAATGTCCGTTTCCTTTCTTCCAGATACCGCAATGCTGTCGGTGCCGGTATCCGCATCCACAATCTCAAAGCGTCCGGAACGAATGCTTCCTTTCGCTTTGATGTTGCCTATGACCCACTGACTGGTCGTATGTCCGGTCTGATCTTTGCTGTCAATCAACTCTTTTCTGCCTTCGGTCTCCACCAGTTCCGTCCACCCCAGATCATTGGACGGGAGATCGACGGACAATAAAACGCCCCTTGCCATGGATGTCTCCTCTCTCGCATCAACGATCGACCATACTGTTCTCAAGCCCGACAGTACGCTGGACAATGTTCGTACGCTTGTTCACGAAGCGATAACGCACCGCTTTGCCAGTGTTTGCATTCTACCATGGCATGTTGCCGACGCAGCACTTATAAGAGGCGCTCATCCGCTGCCAATCTGTACCGTTATCGGCTTTCCACTTGGGGCCAGCGCAACAACTACGAAGGTTTACGAAGCCGTTGAATCTATCAAGAATGGGGCCAGCGAGATCGACATGGTTGCCTCTATTACCGCACTCAAAAGCGGTCAACGAGATCGGCTGTTCGCGGATATCCGCGATGTCACGTCGGCGGTGCACGATCACGGTGCGATCGTTAAGGTCATCATCGAAACCTGCCTGCTCACCAACGAAGAAAAGCTGCTGATGTGCGAGGCCGTAACCGAGGCTGGAGCAGACTTCATCAAAACCTCTACCGGCTTCTCAACCGGCGGTGCAACACTTGATGATGTCCGGTTGCTTCGTCTGCATGTCGGCCCAAACGTCCAAGTCAAAGCCTCAGGGGGCATCCGAGATGCCGCAACCGCTGTTGCTATGATCAATGCCGGAGCAACACGCCTCGGAACATCAAGCGGCGTTGGGATCGTGAGTGAGGGACGGAGGGACGGAAGTACTGAAGTACTGAAGTACTGAAGTACGGAGTTACGGAATTACGGAATGACGGAATGACGGAATTACGGAATGACGGAATGACGGAATTACAAAATGACGGAGTTACTGAATTACAGAATGACGGAGTTACTGAATTACAGAATGACGGAGGTCGTTGGGCAACTAAGTACTTCGGTACTTCGGTACTTCGGTACTTCAGTACTTCAGTAATTCGGTAATTCAGTAATTCAGTAATTCGGTACTTCAGTACTTCAGTAATTCAGTAATTCCGTACTTCAGTACTTCAGTAATTCAGTAACTCAGTAATTCAAAACTTCGTCCATATATTCGTGTTGCAACACGCAACTATTTTTAATCACACAACCATCACAGGAGAACAACATGGCAACATGGAATGTTGATTCGCTGCACTCAGATGTGCAGTTCAAGGTAAAGCACCTCATGATCAACACGGTCACGGGAGAATTCACGAGTTATTCGGTGACGGTGGAGTCGGAGAAAGAGGACTTTTCGGACGCATCGATCGTATTCGAGGCAGATGTCAACAGCATTTCGACAAAGAATGATATGCGTGATGGACACCTCAAGAGCGAAGACTTCTTCGCTGCGGAAACGTATCCCAAGATGAGATTCGTTTCTACGGCATTCTCACCAAAGGGCGATGGAAGGTATGACCTGACAGGCGATCTGACAATTCGTGACGTCACTAAGAGCGTGGCGTTGTCTGCAGAGTATGGCGGGCAGATGGTCGATTTCTATGGTAACACCAAGGCTGGATTTGAGATCTCCGGTACGATCAACCGCAAAGAGTTCGGTCTTGCGTGGGATGCGGTCACCGAAGCCGGCGGTATTGTTGTGTCCGACGCCGTCAAGCTTATCCTCAACATCCAACTTCAGAAGAGCTAAGCCATGCTTCGCCCCGTGTCAATCATCACTGACTCACTACTGACGAATGTCGGACCTTTGAACGTAAAGCAGCCCCTTCCGGTGGCGGCATTACGCGATGCAGATCCGTTCATTCTGCTGCACCATGCTGGACCGCAGCCTGTGGTGCCGGGTGAGTTTCATGGGCGCGTCGATCCTCATCCACATCGTGGATTCGAACCCGTTTCATTCGTCTACCGAGGGAGTCTGCTGCACCGGGACTCCCTCGGCAACGAAGGATCCATCAGCTCCGGCGAGGTGCAGTGGATTACCAGCGGAAGCGGCATCATTCACAGCGAAGGGCCCTCTGAGCAGATTCTGCGTGACGGGGGCGAGCTGGAGATCATTCAGCTCTGGATAAACCTGCCGGCAGAAAAGAAGATGATGTCGCCGGCTTATCAGGAGATCCATCGCGAGAGTATTCCAACCGTCAGCATCCTCGATGGCGCTGGCCAGCTGCAGCTGGTTGCCGGTGAGTTCGCAGGCAAGCGAGGTCCGGCAACAACCCAGTCACCCATCATGGCAGCCATGGGCACCATCGATGCTGGTGCTACCGGTGAGATCGACGTACCGCCCATGCGTACGCTCTTACTGTACGTCCTCGGCGGTTCGCTTCGCGTGAATAACGAGCATGTCGTTGACCGCCACAAGCTTGTGGTCTTTGCCGATAACGGCCAGAGTATCTCTCTCGAGGCAATCGAACCAACAAGTATCCTTCTGCTGGCAGGGGAGCCCCTTGAAGAACCGATGATTGCCTACGGTCCGTTTGTGATGAATACTGAAGATGAGATCCGTCAGGCCTTCCTTGATTTCCGTCAGGGGGCGATGGGGCAACTGGATTACTAGCACTCGCAGTGAGATACATTCCAGACTTGGGTATTCCCATTGGGTCGCTTCGAGATTCAACCCATAACCTATAACCTAAAACCCAAAACCCAAAACCCAACGCCTGACTTATCTCACCACAACAGGTAGATCAGCGGAACCTTTGGTGGTTTCTATGTGGACGAAGTAGATGCCCGCCGCAAGGGAGCTGACATCAATCAATAGCGGTGTGCTTTGGTTCTCTGGAATCACGCTAATTGTGTGTTGAAGAACAGCTCTGCCAACGGCATCGCTGACGATGATAGTTGTTGCACCCGTGACGGTTCTTGGTAGGTGTATCTGCATCACATCTTGCAGCGGTGATGGTTGAATAACGGGGCGCGCAGCTTCATCAAATCCGACTGCACGAAGGCGTCGTCCGGCGCAGACCTCATCAATCAGAAGCGAGCCGTCATCGTATTGCACGTCGCTTTGCTGTCCCGTCCAGAGAAAGCCGGGAGTTCGGTCAAATACGAGATCAGTGGAAGGAGAGAGGGAGAGTAGGGAGCGCATTGGGATCACCGCCAAAGTGTCGGTTCCGTCCCACCGGCCAACAATGTCCGCAACCGTGGAATCTCCACGCGGCAGAAGTGTCCAGCTCGATCGAGCATCAGAGCCAGGCTCAACGCTGGCCTCACTGGTTTTCCAGGCATAGCGGACCGAGAAGGTGTCGAGCAGTGCAGCGTCGATGTCCGGGCGTCCGACCATCAACACAGGAACGTCCACAACTTGACCCGTCTTTGCGGTGACGTCAGGAATGCGCAGGCGCGTTATGGCCTTGCCTTCACCATTGAGAAGCGTCGTCAGCAGCGTCGGACACGGAGCAACGCGCTCAAGGACCACGCTGTCGGTAAACTCCCCAAACGACTGTCGATACTCAACCTCAATCGTCACGGAGTCGCCAATGCCGATCTCCATTGGTAGTACGGGTGTAATGCGCAGAATGCGGAACGGTGCCCGCGGCGTCTGCACCACGCGAAGTGCACACGGCGTTGTGCCAGTGTTCACGTATGACGCAACGAGGACTTGTCTTCTTCCAATGATACGCTCGGTAAAGGTCAGTGACGGAGATGATCTGATCGACGCATCACGTGCGACGCCATTGATAAGGATCGTTACGACCGTGTCGCATGGCAGTAACCTCATTCGAAGGGCGATTTGGTAGGGGCCACTAACGCCAGGGCGCGCCTTGACGATGATCGTATCGAGGCCACGAATTGAGTCGCCCCGTACAATCGAAGCAGAGCCCGGGCCGACAACGTCTATCGAGTCGACGATCCATGCGGTTGTGGTATCAGCGATCAACGGAACGCGAACCGTAAGAACGGAATCCTCACACAACGTAAGAGTATCTGCTTGGACGGTTGTTGGAGCAATGAGGAATGGAGCTTTCACCTTTCCGGTCACCGTCATCCAGAATGTATCGAGACAGGCACTGTCACGGATGACGAAGCCCAGACGTCCGGTTGCGGCCACTCGTGATGGTGACCATACCACGCGCACCATCATCGTATCACCACTAGCGAGAGGCCGAGGTAGCGCGATCGACGCAGAAGCTACGCTATCCGTCAGGAGGTCTTCCACGACAACGTCCGCTCCAGTAAATCGAACGGCGATCGTGACTTCCTCAGAAGTTGTGGTGCACGTCTCGATCATCGGCATGATGACCGTATCAGGACGCATATCGATCTGTCGGTCCTGACGTGTCCATGAGACTACGGCGATGATGGCGGAGTCGCATGGACTCACCACTGCCGTGATCGTACTCACCTGCCGACCTTGGCGGTCACCGGGCGAAACAAGGAGTCTCACCTGGAAGCTATCTCGAGCGCTGACCGAGTCGGTGCTAGTGAGCAGTTGAATAAACGCACTGTCGCTCACCATCCAACGGCTGATCGGTGCTGTGCGTGTTGTTCGATTGCGCAGGGTAATGAACGTGTCTATCGGTGCGCTACACCGCAAAACACCCAAATCGAGAGTGTCAAGGCGGACGTTCCACGGATCACGAACCGTCACCACGACCGTATCTAGCGCCCAACATCCCGTGGGTCCGATGGCCTTGACGACGAAAGTGTCGGAAACAATGCCGCGCAGTCCTGATCGCTTGGTGCGTCCGATGAGCTTGCCACGAGTTGTTGTCCAAAGAATGGTGTCGGCCCGTCCGATTACACTGCAGTCAAGGACGATGGAATCACCATAACACACCGTATAGCTCGCAACCGCCGTAACCTCTATCGGCGGCGGTGGTGTGCGGTTCTCCGGCACGGGAGCACGGAATCCCACGCCTCCGGGCTGACCACCTTCTGCCAGGTACACCGAGTTCCGAACGTCGGTGAACGCTTGATTCCTTCCGTTAGTACCGCCTGCGAGCGTGTACGTGAGATTATTCGGAGAAAGCTGTTCGGATGTGATGAAACACCCACCACCACCACCGCCGCCGGGACCATGCAGCCCGCCGGTGTTGAGATCTCCGCCAGCACCTCCGAGTGCGAGTACCGCAACTGGACCCGTTACCACAGGTGACACGATCAAGACCGTTCCACCGGCACCGCCACCACCGGCGCCGTCGTTTAGCCCAACGCGTAACGGAGAGCCACCATTGGCAGAAACAACTCGCTGATTGCCAATGAGTGTATCGCACCTGATGATCACAATACCGCCGCCGCGTCCACCACCCGTACCGTTGCCGTTGTTCATCTGACCGGCACCGCCGCCACTACCGAAGCGAGGAAGGGGCTTCCCATTCAGGACCGGTGGGTAGCGATCGCCCGGACGTCCGCCGTTATCAAAGAAGGAGCCGCATCCTTCCCACTGACTTCCGCCCCGTCCACCCACGCCGCCATTGCCGCCGCCACCGCCACCGGAGTTGTGCCCACGTCCGCCACCGCCACCACTGAAGAGCGCGCGGCCTCCAGCGACCATCGTTGGCAGTGGGCGTACAAATGTCTCGCCTTTGGCTGCGGAATTTGCACTGTTGATCACATCGTCATCTACCATCGTGGAGCATGTTCCGCCCCCTTGCCAAATGGCACCACCACGAAAACCAAGTGTGTCGGCTCTCACGTCGGCACGAAGCGCCAGAGTTCCGCGAACGTCAATCACGACGATGCCGCCAACACGTCCATCCCAAGGACGTCCGGTAAGGGGCGTGGTGACGCTGGCAGAGCGGTAGACGGGAACCCGAACCAGCTGGATCATGCCGCAGTTGGAATAGGTGTTCTCAAGGGGAAACTCCAATCGGAACTCGGTACCCACGATCGTGTCGATCGTTGCGAACTCACAGCGGCCAACGGCTGAAACGTCATAACCCGTTGCTCCGGTGCACCCCTGCATCTGCATGACAAGGACGAGGTCCCCTACGGAAAACGAGGCCACTGAATCAACAAGGAGTCGAGAGCGACAGTTGACGGTCTCCGCAAGCAGTACACGAGTATAGTCGTTGACGATGCCACCGATCGATGTCTGCGCAAGACTCTGTGCTGCACAGATCGTGCACAGCAGAAGCATGCTGACAGTTATTCGTCGAAGAGCTATCGTCATGGACCGTCACATGAGTTACAAAGCCCTACAATACGCAATTCCCTGCGAATGTCTCAGGCCATCACAGGGGGCTTCTCCGACAGCTCAAGACCTTCTGAGCGCTGAATCGTGTAGTCGATCTCCCAGTCACTTTTGAAGAGCACCACGGCGCGGTCGTGATCGTCAAGCACCACGGGTGCCGATGTTGCCGGACGGGTGGAGCCAATGATCCAGCGTGCTCGTGTGTAGGGCTGACGTTCGAGGCGAATGCGCTCGTTGTATTCGTTCTCCATGCGCCACGAAAAAAGCTCCATTTGCAGCTCACCGACAACGCCAACAAGCGGAACGGGGCTCCCGTCGGCCTCGGTGAAGATCTGGATCACCCCTTCTTCGCGGAGCTGATCAATTCCTTTGCGAAAAGACTTCGAGAACGATCCTGCGGCAGGCCAGACCTTGGCAAAGATCTCCGGGGCAAAGCGGGGGAACGACGGCAAGGTAGCTGCCGTGCGCTCCGTCAGGGTATCGCCCACCTGGAACAGACCAGGGTTGGTAAGCCCGATCACATCTCCGGGGTAGGCCTCGTCAATGATCTTGCGTTCCCGCCCGAAGATCTCGAACGGATAGGTGAGCTTTGTTTCCTTACCCGTTCGCGGGTGCATTGCCGTCATACCCCGCGAGAACGTCCCGCTAACAATGCGCACAAACGAGATACGATCGCGGTGCGCTTTATTCATGTTGGCCTGCACCTTGTAGACAAAGCCAACAAACTCGTTGCTTTCCGGTTCGATCGTTCCGGTAGACATCGCATAGGGTTGTGGCGTCGGTGCAAGTGCAAGAATCGATCGGAGAAAATGCTCAATACCGAAGTTGGTGATTGCCGAACCCCAGAACACCGGTGTGCATTTCTCCGTGAGGAACGCTTTGGTGTCAAACTCGGGGATCACATGATCAATAAATTCAAGGTCTTCAAGAAGCTTGTCGTGAGCGTTCTCTCCGATAGCCGATCGCAGTTCTTGTCCTCGGATATCACCAACGCTCACAGGGGCCTTGTACCGATTACCAACTGTGCGTTCAAACTCGAAGAACTCACCGGACTGGCGGTCGTAGATGCCTCGGAAATCCGGGCCGTCTCCGATCGGCCACGTCCGAGGAATCGCCGAGATCCCGAGCACCTGCTCCACCTCGTCCAAGAGCTCCAGCGGGTCGCGGGCCGGACGGTCCATCTTGTTCATGAAGGTGATGATGGGGATTCCCCGGTCACGGCAGACCTTGAACAGCTTGATGGTCTGTTCCTGCACACCACGGCCAGCGTCCAGGAGCATGATGGCCGAATCGACGGCCATCAGCGTGCGATAGGTGTCTTCGGAGAAATCCTGGTGCCCCGGAGTGTCGAGGATATTCAGCAGAATTCCATCGTAGTCCACGCGCATGGCACTGGAGGACACCGAGATTCCGCGCTGCTGCTCGATCTCCATCCAGTCCGACGTGGTGGAACTGTGCTTGCCCCCTGTCACTGCTCCGGCCTTGTGGATCGCACCGGAATAGAGAAGAAGCTTTTCCGTCATGGTTGTCTTGCCGGCATCAGGGTGGCTGATGATGGCAACGGTTCGCCGTCGCAGGCATTCGTCGTGGATGTTGGCCATAGCCAACAAACTTACGGCTGTATCGGGGTTGACGCTGTTTCTGTGCTCATGATGTCGAACAGAATGCCGACGCCGATGCGAAGGGGCGAGATGGTCCACGAGGCATCGGTGACAACATCGGTGAACATCGGCGAGTAGGTGACCTCCGGCATCAGGGAGAGTCCGCCCGACAGCGCTACGCCATAGCGCACTCCAAGCAGCACACCGGCCTGCAGTCCGCTGGTGTTGGGAATATCACCGGCCTTCACGTTGTTGAGTCCCGATCCGGACGAGAAGTCATAGGGGATCGAAGGATCGGCCAGCGACTCCTGCTGATCGTACGTGCCACCAAGCGTTGTTCCAACGCGCAGTCCTGCCATCATTGAGAGTCCGCCTCCAAGTTTGAAGCTGGCCACCGGCTCGATCATGAGAAAGCTCGTAGTTGTCTTGAACGAGTGATTGATGGCAGACACCAGAACGCCATTTCCGGCCCGGACGGTGATGGGCTCTGCAGCGGTGAAGTCCGTGGAGCTTGATTGGTAAACCAAGCGTCCGCCAATGTCAATGGTCTCCGACATAGGGATCGCGATCTCGGCTCCGAAGACCATCCCCGATCCGGATGTTGATTCATAGCCCGGACAGCACGATGGCACGGACGGCAGCTTGAAGGCCGAAACGCCGTTCATCATGATACCATAGGAGGCATGAGCTCCTACGGACATGACGCGCTTTGAGATCAGGACCGGAGCCTTTTTCGGGGCAGGTTTTGGACGTTCTTTGGAGAGAGATTCCTGGGCCAGAGCAGAGCCTGTACCGAGGGAGAGCACAGCAAGAACAGCAAGCAGACGGTGTGTCATGGGTGGTTCCTCGGTCGGTTATCGTTGAATGACAAATGGTAGGTACTGAACATCGCCACGCGCGGCCGTGGTGATCGTATATGTGCCTGCGCCGAAGGCGCTCACGTCGATGCTTACCTGCAGAGAACCGGAGGCATCAGCCCGGCCAATGCCATCAGCAATGACTTCTCCCAGCATGTTGCACAGGGTCCAGCGAAGCTGATCCGTGCCAAGCCCCTTCACATCGATAGTGACATCCGATGTTGCCGGCGTTGGGTACACACGCACGCCGTAGCCATTGGCCTTGCCGACGAGGTAGCGATCACCGCCCTCGCGACAGATATCACTGATGGTCACCAAGCCGTTCCGCTTTTCGATCGTTGCGCCTTGCACACCTATCCATTGGAAGTCGGTGAGCGTTAAAGCCGAGCGGTCAGTGGAACCAAGCACTGCGGTATAGTTCAGTGCGAAGAGCGTTCCAACCGTATCGGTGCCACGTGTACCCTGAATGGTGATAGAACATGGCCCAACGTTGTTCGGCAGCCAACAGTCGGTGGTGTTCGCCCGGCCAACGATCACCGATGGATCGTAGCTGACCGTTGCGCGCCATGAGCTGGCCCCGGCTGCATTGAGTCCCTGTGATGAACGAATGCGGATCGGCACAACGAACTGTTCGCCGATCTTCTTACTGACAGTGTCGATAGAGATCGTACTGCTGACAACGGTTGTTTTGGCGCAGGATGCCGTGATCACCGACTGAGCCGTGACGCCGGCGCAGGGGAGTAGGACGATACACTCGAGCGTGTCACTGATGGACGTTCGGTCCCTACAGGCGGTCGTAAAGTCAACCGAGACTTCAGCACCCGGCAGTACGCCTACCAGCGGACCCGGCACGGCAGCGTCAACGGCTGTTCCGACACTCTTGGAGGAGACACCAACGAAGATGGTGTCGGTTCCGGTGTTGGTATACTTCACCTTGCCGGAAGCTGTGCCCGTGATTGCGCCAAGAGCGACCGTTGGATTGTCTGACCGAAGAGCAATGCTTGTGCGTGTGCCGCTTACACGGATCACTCGGCGAACGTCGCACGGGTCAAATGTCACAACAATGCTGTCCACCAGCGGACCATCTGCAGCAGGGGTCCACGTGACTGTGAACGGTGCTGCCTGACCCGATGTAAGTGCTTGACCGTTCGTCAATGAGGTGGTAATGCGTGGTCCAGTCGCAACAGACTTTATCGTTGCTGTTCCCGAGCCATCGAACGACAGAGAAGCGCTACGCTGCGTCGATGTTCCCGGCACACAGGCTGAGAACTCGCCGAAATCAACAGTTGATGGTGTCGTGAATGCGATGCCATTCTTTTGTATCGTGTAGGATACGCTTGTCTTGGCCTTACACGGTTCGATCGTCAGGTCATGTGTACGGCTGAAGAGTCCGGCTGTTCCCGGACGCAGAGACACGGCAACCTGCACAGAGGATTTTGCAGCGATGTCGATCGGACCTGCCGGCGAGTAGACGATCTCCGCATCTGTGGGTAGGGTTACCGAAATGGCAACGTTCGACGTGTTGTCGATCGTGATCGATGTGTCCTTTTGGTTCTCGCAACCGGAGAGAGTTCCACCGTTGATCGTGGCTGGCGTAACAGCGGCTGTTACCTCGCTGGTGATAGCATTCAGGCGGACTCGGAGAGAGTCCTTGCATGGGCCGGATTCGTACCCAAAGACAATATCGGAGCTATGAACTCCAACAGTCGGTGTGTACCTGAAGATAACGTCGCGACGCTCACCTGGCTTGAGTGTTACCTCAGCCGTAGGAGAGACGAGCGCAAAGGGGGCTGTTGCAGCGGCGGGCTTCACGATAAGATCTACCTTGCCGCTATTGGTGATCACCGCTGTATCAAGCTTTTCTGCTGCGTCGCAGACCACACTCGCACCGAATGACACCACGCCCGGAGAAATCGATGCCGTCAGCTGATCCTTCTTTGCCGTGTACTTACCCGGTGCGGTCCACGAACATGGAGTTCCCGTGATGTTGTAGGTTCCATTGATCTGACCGGCCGACGTTGCCGAGATCCGGAGCCTGATCGTTTTGCTTGCGCCTGGTGGAATGACGATGCCAGGGGAGACCGACGTTAGAAGGCTCAGACGCGGATCGTCCGGCACAAAGCCCGTGATGCGCACTTCGTAGGCCTGCGGATTGAACACGGCAACATCCACTTCCGCAGATGAAGCACAGCCATCAATGGTTCCGAAATCCACCGTTGCCGGCCCGATGGTTGGCTTTGGATCTGTCACCGTTACGAGCACCGTGTCCTTTGATGAACAGCCCGCAGAATCCGTTACCGTAACCTCATAGCGCGAGGTTGTACCAGGGTTGACGTTCGGCGATTTGAGCGTGTCGTCATCGATAAACTCTTGTCCTGTTTCAACACGATTCCATTTGAATCGATAGGGGGCAGTTCCACCGCTTGGGGTAGCAGTCAAAGCAATACTTGAGCGAATACACACGGACGTGTCGCGTCCGGCGGATACCGATGGCTTTGGATTTCGTCCGATGTAAATAGTGTCCCGATAGCGGCAACCGTCGGTGGTTGTGCACAGCAATGTGTATGATCCGGAGTCGCGAGCAATCGTTGTCTGCGTCGTGTCGCCGTTCGACCACCGGTAACGCGCAAAACCCTTCGGGCCAACAAGCTGACGCGTCTCTACATCGCAGAGCGTTGCCGGACCATTCGGAATGATCGTGATGATCGAGTCTTTGCATTGGCTGAAGAGAGTTACGTAGGCATTTGCGCGAACGGTATCCTTGGCCAAACCGGAGGAGTCCTGGAAAGCTCCGTTCGTTGTCGTCATGCGATACGTTGTTGACCGCCCTGTGAAGACGACGTAGGCATTGTTATCGGTAGCAACATCGAACAGCTCATCAGTTCCGAAATCGGTGTTTGGTGGCGGCAACGGCGGTGGTGGCGCGGGCGGGGGTGCCGGTGGCTTGGGCAAGGTGTCCTGCGGGGGGGCACCGAGATAAGATCCATATAGCACCGCGCTGCCAGCGGGATTCAACTTGCCAACGAATCCGTCGGTGCCCGCAAGTGAACCATTTACTGACGTCACATACGGTGTCGCTTGGATGGCGTCGGCCGTAACCGGAATGTTGAGCGATCGAGCTGTACTGCCAGCGATCCAGATGTTGTCAGCGCGGTCCATGGCCACTCCGCGCACCGCGTCAGCAGAGTCTCCGCCATAGTACGTTGACCATGCCACAGTGCCGGCAGAGGTGTACTTGCGAATGAAGCCATCTGTTATACCGGCCTTTGCGGCCTTGATTGGGCTTGACGTTGGCAGGTCTGCACCATAGGTGGTGCCGACGACCACCACATCACCCTTGCTATCGACCGCCAGGTCGCCAAGATCCTCGTCCACTGTGGATCCAAACATCGATGCCCAGATCCTATTGGCTGTGGGACCAAACTTCACCACGTAGATATCCTCCATACCCTTGTAGGTGGAGCCATCGGTCACAGGGAAGTTGGCCGAATAGCCGTAGCCAGAGAAGATGACGTTGGATTGCTTATCGAAACCGATCTTTCCTCCGAGGTCGTCTCCGGCCCCTCCATAGAAGATCAGGTAATCGTGGACCCACTGTTCTGGGCGGGTGGGGCTTGGTGGCGTTTTGAGTTTGACAACGCTGACGAACATGTCAAAGTTGCTGCCAAAGTTCGAGGAGTCCTTTCTCCACGGTGCCTCACCGAAGAGTCCACCGAGGCGCGGCGAGCGGGTGTAGCCGACGATCGCAACCTTTGTTGCGGAAACCGCGATGCCTGTTGCGATGTCGTTCTCGCGTCCCCAGACCTCCCAGCTGTCGGACCACTTTCCGTCCGGCGCGAGCTTCAGAACAATAGCGTCAGCTCCCTGAACGGAATCGGGGTCGCCCAATGGTGAACTGCCAAGCAGGCCGTTTGAGACCTCCGGACGGTCCTTGGAGTCTGACTGACCGCAAGTCCAGATGTTTCCCTTGCCATCCGTTGTCACATCATGCAGGCGGTCGATAAGTGAGCCGCCGTAGTAGGTGTGCCACTGAAAAACGCCATTCTCATTGAACTTCGCAACGTACCCATCCATCCCGGCCTTCAATCGCCGCTGGAGAGCGCCCGCGATGCTCGGCATGTTCGTCGCTAGGGTCGTTCCTGCCAGGATCACGCTGCCGGACGGATCAACGGCAGTATAGACCGATTCAAAACTGGCATTGCCACCGTAATACGTGGCCCAGACGCGCTGCGGGTCTATCACAAGGATCTTGGAGCGGTCGTAGTCCTCGATGCGGAACCGGATCGAGGAGCCGCTGACGCTGTATCGGGATCCGACGGGTGTGCGCGAGAGTCCCGCCGCGTCGCTGGTAAACACCACCGGAGCTTGTTCATCGAGAGAGCCGAGCGCTGTCTTCACGAGGAGATTGCCGTCTTCATCGAGTGATGGCTGTTCGGTCCCATCATATCTGAAGGCGATCTGCGAAGGATCGGCACCCGGATGCACAAGGAAATCGTACTTCAGGCCGAGGTGTGTGAGATACAGACGCATGTCAACGCCCGGCCACACATCGTGATACACCAGTGTTCCGTACCGTTGGGCCACCACACCCTCAACACCGGTCTGGGCTGTGATGTAGCGAACCGTTCCCGGTTGGGGCTGAAGGAACTCAACCCGAGGGTCGGGATTACTGGCAATCAGGCGCATGTCAGCCCGAACGATGTCGACTTCGACATCCTGCTCGTATTGATTTCGCGACGGGAGGCGGTGCACCGCCTGTTGCATGATGTCGAGACCTGATGCGTGGATGTATGCCATCGTCGACCCAAGCCGCAAGACGGCATCGACGTGCCGTCCGGATTGACCGTTGTCGTATCGCGCCTGGCCCACGTTGCGTTCGAAGGCTACCGGACCGCCAGGGGAGGGCATGTTTCGGGGTGTTCCTGCCAAGGCTGGCAGAATCAGACCGACAAGAATAAACACAGCTAGCGGGGCAGCACGGCGAAGGAGCGTAGTCATCGCGGTCCTCATGAATGAATGCAGAGTCAGAAAACGAGAATACGACAGAATCGGCGCACCGACAAGTAACAAAAGGTGCTATTCCGTATCATTGGCCTCCGTTTACTCACCAAGAGCACCAGCCATTTCATGACGACGCTCGAAACACTTTCGACCGCTGCGGGCAGGGCACTGCTTCGAGACCTGCATCAGGAGCTTCGATTCGACAAGCAGATGGGCTCGTTGCCGACGCTTGTTCTGCTCTGGCGCATCTGCACACGCGAAAGCGATCTTTTCCGCACCGTCAATCGCGACGTCACAGTACTGCACCCTCTTGGACTTCTTTCGGGCACGTCTCTATGGATGCAGGAGATTGTCAATCGTTTTTACTATGCACCCATCAATGCGTTTGTGTACATGGGCGCGGCCTTCCTCTTGGTGGCCGTTGGTCTGAACCGCGTGCGGGTTATTGACACTCCGGGCCTTCTTGTTGCGGCAATTGTCACCGAAGCCCTCCTTCTGTTGCTTCTATTCCTGGTCATGTTTTTCACGCCTCCGGCTGAATCGGATGAGATGCATGGGAATGGTGAAGGGGGCTCAACATCTCAGGAGCTTATTCGTGAGCTCGGGGAGATCGGTCGAGACTATGCGGCAATGGCCGTTCAACTTGAGACGATCTCGGTAACGCTGCACGAAGTCGTCGAACGGCAGGATACCATGACGCAGCAGCTTCGCGAGAGTGTTCAGGCTGCCGTTGGGGCGGTAGCACCAAATCCCGAGCTGATGGCATCCATGAAGATGAACACGAAGGCACTGGCGGAATTCACCGAGAGCGTCAGTGCGCTGAGTGAACGTCTGCAGGCCGTTGAACGCCAAGAAGTCGAGCGCCTTGTGCGTCAAGAGCTCGAGCGCATTCTCTCACGCAACATCGTTGATCGGAATGGACCAGCGTCAGCGTCGTAGAGTTGAGATCTACTTCGTTCTGTACCTTCTGGCATTGGTTCTTCTGATGCCCGACGGGGCATCGGTACCGTCAACTACAGATCAGTCGCAGACTCCTCTTCGCATTGAACTGTTTCCGGAGCGTGTGCGGTTGACGTGTGAGGTCAAGCGCGACTCGTCCGGTGCTGTGCGCCTGCTTCGCCTGGATTCCGCCAACGTCATTCACTACTCTCCTCAGCTCACAAATGTTACTGTCCGGGCCGTGATCGAAGATGTCGCCTCCGGACAGTCGCTCACGATCGACGAACGGTCTCCGTCAACGAGGCGATTTGCATCGTTGCGTCATGATCCGTCTCGGAGTGCCTTTGTGTTCTCCTGGAGCCCCTTGGCTGATGCCGCACTCTCAAAGACCTTCCGTGTTACGGTGTATGCCAGTGGCACGCCGGTAAATGGCGTTGCCACCGATGCCATGCAAGCGGTGGGAAGTACGCAGTTCGTTCTGATGACGGTGGTGAACGATCAGCAGCCCCCACAGCTGGTGTTTCTGCCCGGACGTCGCGACACGCTGGTCCTTCGGGAATCGTCGCCGACATCCGTGCCGTCTGCCGGAGCGGCAGAGTTCTGGCTTGAGCCGGCCCGTGACAACATATCGTCGTTTGCCAGCGCAGAATGGACGAACCGCATCAGCATCGGTGGGGCTGATCCGCAGCGGGATCTGCTTGATCTGCCGAGTGTCCGGCTGGGTGGAGAGACGATGCAGGACGTCTCACGGACGATCGATCAGCGGACGCTAGTGGTGCGTGGGCGTGCGCCACGCACTGGGACCGCATTCGTTGAGGTTTCGGCACGTCGGTCTGACGGACGCGTGGCGACCACGCGGTTTACGGTCAGCGCAATGAACTACGCAACGCCATCGGTACCGGATGTGGTTTATCCCGGCGTGGAGTACACGATCGATCCGAAGCTCCCGGCAGATCGCTCGGATGTGAGAGCGGTGATCCGCGACGGTGGCAGGGAGATTGTGTCGGTGGACCAAGGCCTGATCCGGGTGAGGTTCGCAGCACGCGATACGGGCAAGACAATGCTGTTTGAGAGGTCGGTCAATGGTAGCGCTGAGGTCGGTGCTCAGCCCCTTATCGTGCGACCCTTCCCGGGACCGGTTATCAGGGAGATCCGCCGCGATGCCGACCCGAACAAGCGCATGGTGGTGGTGCAGTTCTTCTCCAATGAACGGGGCGAGAACAGGCCTCAGCTGCGTGTTGTCGATGGAAATGCAACTGCGCCACGGAAACTATCCGGCTACCTGCGTCCGGCAGACAATACGCGTCCGGTTGTAGCCTGGGTGGAAGTGTTTGAGATCACACGGCGCGACGCTTCGAAGCCCTTTGCATTCCGCGTTCAGGCCGCCGATGAACGGGGCAAGGAAAGCGCAATCGTCAGCTCCGACTAATTCAATGATGATTCGCGCCTAGCAGTTCGGTACAGCCTGACGTTGGCATTGTGCTCTTCGAGCGTTCTGGCAAAGCGGTGTCGTCGCGACGTATCACCGCGAGCAACGAAGAAGATCCACTCATGGATTTCTGGCCTGCACGCCGCCTCGAGTGCTCTACGTCCGGGGTTGCCGATTGGTCCGGGTGGGAGCCCCTTGTAGACGTAGGTGTTATAGCGATTCGATGCATCGCGAAGTTCGCTGGCGGTGATTCGGTCACGTCCCGTCAGATACTGCACGGTGGGGTCGGCCTGCAGCAACATCCCGATCCGAAGACGGTTTGTGTACACGCCGGCGATGGTGGGCATTTCATCATCGACTGCGGCCTCCAGCTGCACGATCGATGCCAGCGTAGCCAGCCTCAGACGAGTGTTCCAGTCGGCCAGTGAGTCGACGCCCGATAAGCTCGACCAGACGCGTTGTGCCTGTGCGGCCATTAGCTCAGCCACATATCGCGCGTCATCGCCACGGATCATGAAGTAGGTGTCGGGCATAAGAAAGCCCTCCATCGAGGGGGCGTGCACGTCGAAGCGGCGCAATACGGAGTCGGACTGACACCATAAACGGAAAGCTGCTGAATCGATGCCAGCCCGAACCGTGAGGCGCCGGGCGATGCGCTCAATGGTGAATCCTTCAGGGATCGTGACCTTGACAAGGGGCTCGCGCCTACCAAAGACGATCATCGTGGCGATGTCGAGGGCGGATGCATCACGGGCGAGGTGATACCAGCCGGGCAGCACCTTCCGCGATGTGATCTTCAGGCCCACAGAAACCAGGGTGGATGTCACCCACGCATGACGCTTTCCTGCATTCGACCGAATGCTGTCGATGACCGCAGAAGCGCCCACTGACGACCGCGGAATCATCACCGACATTCGCCTATCTAGAGGCTGGTTGAGCACTGCCAGCAGCATGATCATCATTACACATCCAACGGCCGCTGCAACAGCGGCACCCCTTCGCCTCATGCCTCTGTCCCGCCAGAGGAGCCGGTGACCGTGCGTACGAAGATCTCGTGGAGTGATGGCTGGATAACGGAGAACTCGATGATCTCTGCTAGCGCGTTGGCCTGTTCCAAGATCTGGCGTACGCTTGTAGACGCGTCGCGCCGGAGCTCGATGGTGGAGCCAAACGAACTGATCACTGACGTGCCGGCAATCGATTCAAGGGGCTTGGTAGCACCTGCGCACCGGATCCGAAGTCGATCGGAATCAAACCGTGAACGGACCTCTGCCACCTCGCCCGAAAGCACCACGCGTCCCCGATTGATCAGAGCAATGTCGTCGCACAAGCGCTCGACCTGATCCATCTGGTGTGTAGAGAGGATGATCGTTGTTCCCGCAGTCTGCAGCTCGCGGGTAACGCCAATGAGAACATCGGCGTTCACCGGATCAAGCCCGCTGAATGGTTCATCGAGAATCAGAAGTGACGGCTGATGGAGGATCGTCGAGATGAACTGGACCTTCTGCTGCATCCCCTTGGAGAGTTCCTGGATCTTCTTCTCGCCCCACCCGGAGGCATCCATTCTCTCAAGCCAGTAATTGATCCGCTGCTCAGCTGTCTTTGCATCAAGACCCTTGAGTCCGGCGAAGTACTGCAGCTGCTTGGCCACGGTCATCTTTTTGTACAGACCACGCTCTTCCGGAAGGTAGCCGATCCGCTCCCGTCGGGAGTCGATCGTTGAGTCCCCGCCGAGGGATATCGTTCCGGCGTCAGGTAGCGTGATGCCGGTGATCATCCGGATCAGCGTCGTCTTTCCTGCCCCGTTAGGACCAAGCAGGCCAAATATCCGCCCCGTTTGAACACGAAGTGAGATGTCGTCATTGGCCACGTGAGAGCCATATCGCTTTGTCAGATGTGTGATTTCGAGCATGAGCGAAGCTACGACACAACATTTGTAAATTCGCGGCACCTTTTGGCCTGCATCCGTGTTTTAGGCCATCGGATTACGCACATTACGTCAGGATATATCGATGAAGGCATTCGGCGACATTTGGCGTTCGAATCTGTTCCAGAAGTGGCTCATGGCGGTGAGCGGTCTGCTTTTGGTGCTATTTCTTCTGGGTCACCTCTCGGGCAACCTTCTGGTGTTTCTCGGACGTGAACAGATCAACGAATACGCCCACGGACTTCGTACGATGGGGCATGGCATGATCATCTGGGTCGTGCGACTTGGCCTTCTATCGTTTTTCGTGCTTCATGTGACTTCGGCCATCACCCTGGCCAGACGCAATCGCGCGGCCCGACCCGCGAAGTACCACCGCGTGGAGTCTCGTGCCTCGACGCTTGCATCGAGGACCATGTTGTATTCGGGCCTGCTGTTGCTGTCGTATGTGCTGTATCACCTTGCGCACTTCACCTGGGGTGCAGTTCACAGCGAGTACTATGCCCAGGCGTGTCCGCCGTCTGCCGGATGCGTGGACTGCATTCCTGACGTTTACAGCATGATTGTCTCGAGCTTCCAGCAGCCCCTTATCAGCATTACCTACCTGCTTTCGATGATCATGGTAGGCCTTCATCTGAATCATGCGATTGCCAGCGCCGTGCAGACCCTTGGTGTTACCAACCGGCGCATCGTTCCGGTGATGCGCATTCTCGGACCGGGACTGTCGATCATCATCGCTCTCGGATTCTCCAGCGTTCCGCTGGCCATCATCCTCGGTTTCGTCAAGATCTAATCGAAGAAAGCTCAACGACATGGAACTCAACACCGGCATTCCGAGCGGACCCATCCAGCAGCGCTGGGACAAGCATCGGGCAGATCTCAAACTCGTCAACCCGGCCAATAAGCGGAAGTTCACGGTCATCGTTGTGGGCACCGGTCTAGCCGGTGCTTCGTCAGCAGCCACGCTTGCCGAACTCGGATACAACGTCCACGCATTCACCTACCACGATTCGGCGCGTCGGGCCCACTCGATCGCTGCTCAGGGTGGTATCAATGCGGCCAAGAATTATCAGAACGATGGTGACAGCGTCTGGCGCTTGTTCTATGACACAGTGAAAGGGGGCGACTTCCGTGCCCGCGAATCAAACGTGTATCGTCTGGCACAGGTGTCGGTGAACATCATCGATCAGTGTGTGGCGCAGGGCGTTCCCTTTGCCCGCGAGTACGGTGGTTATTTGAGCAACCGCTCATTCGGTGGTGCTCAGGTGTCCCGGACGTTCTACGCCAAGGGTCAGACCGGACAGCAGCTTCTTCTCGGTGCTTACCAAGCTCTGATGCGTCAGGTTGGCCTCGGCAAGGTGAAGCTGCATAACAAGCAGGAGATGATGGACCTGATCGTTGTTGACGGCCGCGCCCGCGGCATCGTCACACGAGACATGGTAACCGGCGCCGTGCGCTCGCACATGGCCGATGCAGTGATCCTTGCAACAGGCGGCTACGGCAACGTGTTTTACCTGAGCACCAATGCCAAGGCCTGTAACGTCACGGCAACGTATCGCGCTCACAAGCGAGGAGCGTTGTTTGCCAATCCGTGTTACACGCAGATCCACCCGACGTGTATCCCCCAAAGCGGTGATTACCAATCGAAGCTGACGCTCATGTCCGAGTCGCTCCGAAATGATGGTCGTATCTGGGTTCCAAAGAACAAGGGCGATCAACGCAGTCCGGATCAGATCCCGGAGTCAGACCGTGATTACTATCTCGAGCGGAAGTATCCTTCATTCGGAAATCTCTCGCCCCGTGACATTGCCTCGCGCGCAGCGAAGGAAGTCTGCGACGAAGGACGTGGTGTTGGACCAGGTGGTCTTGGCGTCTATCTCGATTTCTCGGATTCCATCCGGCGTCTCGGCGAAAAGGCCATAGCCGATCGTTACGGCAATCTGTTTGAGATGTACGAGCGTATCACCGGCGAAAACCCGTATAAGGTGCCGATGCGCATCTATCCGGCCGTGCATTATACAATGGGTGGTCTCTGGGTGGACTACAACCTGATGTCGAACGTGCCTGGCCTGTTCGTCCTTGGTGAAGCAAACTTCTCCGATCACGGTGCAAACCGCCTCGGCGCCTCGGCCCTGATGCAGGGTCTGGCCGATGGATATTTCGTGATCCCCTACACTATTGGCGGGTACTTCGCTCAGGGTGGTCTTGCGGGCGTCAGCTCGGACAGCTCTGAAGCACAGGCCGCTGTGAAGGAAGCCGAGCAGAAGATATCCACTCTGCTCTCGATAGGGGGCAAGCGCTCGCCAACGTCGTTCCACCGCGAGCTTGGAAAGATCATGTGGGACAAGTGCGGCATGGCCCGTAACGAAGCCGGACTCAAGGAGGCGCTTACGCGTATTCCTGAGCTTCGAGAGGAGTTCTGGCAGAATCTCGTTGTGCCAGGGTCTGGTGCCGAATTGAATCAGTCTCTCGAGCTTGGCCTGCGTGTGGCCGACTTCCTCGAGTTCGCCGAACTGATGTGTTATGACGCGCTGCAGCGCAATGAGTCCTGCGGTGGACACTTCCGAGAGGAGTATCAGACCGAGGATGGCGAAGCCAAGCGTAACGATGACGATTACTGCTATGTGGCAGCATGGGAGCACACAGGTGTTGGCAAGACGCCGACCCTGCACAAGGAATCCCTTTCCTTCGAAAACGTCCAACTGGCAACACGGAGCTACAAGTAATGAACCTCAGACTGCATATCTGGCGTCAGGCCGGACCCAACGATACGGGCATGCTCAAGACGTATGACGTTGCCAATGTGAGCGAGCACATGAGTTTTCTCGAAATGCTCGACGTGTTGAACGAGGATCTCATCGCAAAAGGCGAGATCCCTGTAGCCTTTGACCATGACTGCCGCGAGGGTATTTGCGGCACGTGCGGTATGGTCATCAACGGACGTCCGCACGGACCTGTTGCCCGTACCACGGCATGCCAGTTGCACATGCGCACCTTCAAGGATGGTGACGAGATCTACATCGAGCCATGGCGTGCGAAGGCATTCCCTGTGCTGCGAGACCTGGTTGTCGACCGCGGTTCGTTCGATCGCATCATTCAGACAGGGGGCTTTGTCAGCGTCAACACTGGCAATGCACAGGATGGCAATGCTATTCCTATCTCAAAGCCTGATGCCGACAGAGCTATGGATGCTGCCGCTTGTATCGGTTGCGGAGCCTGCGTGGCTGCGTGTCCGAATTCGTCAGCCATGCTCTTTACAGCAGCGAAGGTTGGTCATCTGGCATCACTACCACAGGGTCAGGCAGAGCGTTCTTCCCGCGCCATGAACATGGTGCTACAGATGGATGCCGAAGGCTTTGGCTCGTGCACCAACCACTATGAGTGCGAGGCCGCGTGTCCAAAGGGAATCAGTGCTGAGTTCATCGCGCAGATGAATCGAGACTTCATTTCCACAACGTTCGGCGGCAAGGCCTAGTAAATCAGGCCTTCAGTAAACGTCAGCGAAGGACGTTCAGATATTCTCCAACGGCTCGCTCGAATCCGACCAGAACGGCTCGGCCAACAAGGGCGTGTCCGATAGAGACTTCCTCGAGCGATGGTATGGACTTCATTGCTGCCAAGTTCCGCAGGTCGAGACCGTGTCCGGCTGTAACGACGAGTCCTGCCTCTGACGCGATTCGCGCAGCGGACTGAAGGCGCTGCAGCTGCAGCAGTTGCTCCGCAGCTGTTCGGGCATTGGCATACGTGCCTGTGTGCAGTTCGATGATGTCGGCGCCACAGGCCGCTACCGCTTCAACTTGCATGGACTCCGGTTCGATGAAAAAGCTAACAGCGATGCCGCGCTCGTGAAATCGCTGCGTCAGTGCCGTGTATCGTTCCTCAAAGCCGGCAACTGCAAGGCCCCCTTCCGTAGTGAGCTCTTCGCGTTTTTCCGGAACGATCGTAACCAAATCCGGTACAACGTCCAGTGCGATCAGGATGATCTCTTCGTTGGCAGCCATTTCCAGATCAAGTTTCGTCGTCACTACCTCACGTAAGACGCGAACGTCCCGATCGTTGACATGTCGGCGATCTTCGCGCAAGTGACAGACAATTCCGCTGGCACCGGCAAGCTCGGCCAGAACAGCTGCGTGGACGGGGTCCGGTTCGATGCCACCGCGGGCTTCGCGGAGCGTTGCGACGTGATCAATGTTGACGGCGAGGCGCATGGGGAAAATATTCGGAATGTGAATGTCACATTAAGGCCTGGAACGAGTCGTCGATGTCGTCGGTTTCCCAGCCTGTGAATTGCGCGCAAGCTAATTTTGCGTTCGCAAAAGTAGTGCTTCCATCGCCTATTGAACAGAGGAATGTTCCCATGAGTCTCCGCTCACTTTTTTCGGTCATTGCAGCAGCAATGGTCTTAGTCATCACGCACAGTTCGGTTCGGGCCGGCACCGTCAATTCCACGAATCCGCGCGTCGACGGCTTGATAGCAAATGTCGGTCAATGGCCTGCGCATGTGCTGTTTCTTTCGCGACAGCAGGGGGTGGACGTTTGGATCACGCGATTTGGCGTCGAAGTTGACAAGTACGGCGTTGACGTCGCGAACCAGATGCGCAATGGACGCATCGAACGTCGGACGTTTGTCAATGCCGATCCGCGTGCCCGTGTGAGCTCGGTGGGCGCGGTAAGCCGTGTGAACTTTTTCCGGGGCAGGGGCGAGTCCGAGTGGTTCTCTGCTCCGGTCTATTCCATCGCCGTCGTCCACAACGTTGTCCCGGGAGCAGACGTGCGCTACAGTGTCGGCGGTGATGGACTCCGACAGGACGTTGTTCTCCGTCCAGGTGCTGAGCGTTCTGCACTGATGGTCGAGATCGATGACGATGCATCAACGAGGTCCAATGTTACGCCCGCGACATCAGTGGTCTATGGTTCCTACCTTGGTGGTACGGGAACTGATCTTGTTGCAGGACTCGAGTATTTGTCAAATGGTGATGTGATCATTGCCGGTAGCACAACGTCAATGGAATACTCCGGCGCAACAGGTGGATACTCCCGTTCATTGAAGGGTCTTCTGGACGGATTCCTTGCGCGCATGGACCGGAAGCTTCAAAAGGTTCTGTCGTTTTCGTTCTACGGCGGTTCAGGCGAGGATAAGATCACGTCGATCATCAAAGACCGATCGAACAATGTGTACGTGACGGGTGAAACGAATTCTCCGGATCTACCGGTCACCTCGGGCGCATCGGGTCAGCTCTACAAGGCAGGTATTGATGCGTACATCGCCAAGTTCGACAGTACGCTCAACAAGCTCATTGTCAGCGGTTATCACGGTGGCAACAAGGACGATCGTGGAGTAGCTATTGCTGCAGATCAGAACGGGGTGATTTTCATTGCCGGCAACACCACATCCACGTTGAACCTGCCCGTTACCTTTCCGGTGACTGCCACTCGTCGTGACTGGCGTGGCCGCACAACAACCGAGCCGGGCGGGGGAGGTAACCAAGGACTCACGGACATCTTTCTGGCTTTCTTCTCGGCTACTGGTACGCTTCAACAGTCACGGTATTTTGGTCGTGAGGGTGTTGACCTTGTCACAGCGATGTGCATCGACGCATCAAACAGCGTGTACTTTACCGGTTCGACCACGTCGCCCAATTTCGAAACGGCTCCTACATCAGGCTTCTTTGCTTCAGGACGTTTGCCGTATGACCGTGTTTTCAATGGTGGAAACACCGATGCCTTTGTCGTCAAGCTCAACAACGAGCTCGCCCTGGCAAAATCCGATGACGGCACGTACTCGACCTATTTCGGAGGAAGCGGTGATGAGACAGGGCGCGGGATTTTTGTCGATGAACAAGGCCGTGCTCAGGTTGTAGGGGTAACGACGTCCACCAACCTCGACTGTGTGGGTACGCTGATAACGCAGCGCATCGGTGGTCAGGACCTCTTTCTGGCCGTGTTCAGCGACGACGGCCAGAAGCTTGCTGGCGCCACATACTTTGGAGGTACGGGTAACGACGAGGCCTACGGTGTGCGGTACAACACGCAGAACAAGCTGGCGGTGATGTACGGCGCAACTCAGTCCAATGATTTTCCTGCTGCAGGCGAAGGGGCGACCAATGAGCGTGCCGGCACCACAGATGGCTTTGTTGCGCTATTGAACACAAGCACGAACGTCTATACCACACTGATTTCCGGTGCCGATGCCGACTCGATCATGGGGCTGGCCACAGAGCCTGCCGGAGACCTGTACTATGCGATGTCGACCACTTCGGACAACTTTCGAACTCCGGATTCTGCCGCTCAAGGTAAATCTTCCGGACAAAACGTGTTTGTGGGTAAGTACGCCTATGGAACCATTGAACTCACTGCTCCGCTGGCTGGCGAAACCTGGTGTGCAGGCTCGAATAAGGCAGTATCCTGGGGAGCTCAGGGAATGCCGGACACCACCAAGTATTCTATCGAACTTGCCCCGACAGGTACGACCAATTGGACCGTCGTGACTCGCGTTGCTCAGGGACGCAGTTTCTCTTGGAAGGTTCCTAATGTTCCAACCGGGCAGTATCATCTGCGCCTGACGACCTCTCGTGGTCACATGAGTCGCCTGATAAGCCCCTTTATCATCTCGAACCCACCTGCGATATCGTCCCAGCCGAAGGATGCCAGTGCGTGTCCGGGTGGCCAGGCCGTGATGCGTCTCAAGGCCGACGGTGCGGGATTGAAGTACCAGTGGCGTCGTGGTGGGCAGAACATATCAGGGGCTACAGCAGATTCGATTGTTGTCACGGTCGATGCCGGCACGCTCGGCAGATACGACTGCGTGGTTACCGGCACGTGTAATCCGTCGATCACCTCGGCGAGTGTGAATCTGACAACCGCTGCGGCTACAGCTATCACCAGACAGCCTGCGGGCCTGACTGTGCAGAGCGGTAGTCCCTTCACGCTTTCGGTCGCAGCTACGGGCTCAACGCTCAGCTATCAGTGGTCACGCAACTCTGCGCCGATTTCTGGTGCAACATCGGCCGATTATACTGTATCCGCTGCCGAACCTGCTGATGCCGGAGACTATACGTGTACGGTAACGGGTGGGTGTGGTGCCGTAACATCAGACAAGGCAGCCATCGTTGTTGAAGGCACGTCGGTGGACGAGGATTCAGACATCTTCTCGTCTGCGCGTGTGGTCGGACGCCATCCCGTTGCAGACGAAGCCGTCGTGCGAATCGAACTTTCCATGGCCACGGACCTTTCGGTTGCCGTGATGGACCTGCGGGGCCGGGTTGTTGAGACTCTTGCTACCGGCGGTCTCACTGCGGGAACGCACGATGTGGCGATCTCCACAAAGAACTGTCAATCTGGGTTGCATGTTCTGAAGATCATCTCGACTGCTGGAACGTGGACACTGCCGCTGACGGTGGTTCGGTAAAGAACAGAGATAATCGACCAGCACTTGATGTTGAGGCGTCCGCCGATTTTCCGGCGAACGCCTCTTTTCTTTTCTGTGTCTTGTAACCGTAATACGGTTTGGGTGTTATTGTTTAATGTTGAACTCCATTTTCACTCCCATTAGCCTTCCTAACATGGACAAAAGCATCGCGACGACCCTCAGGACACTAGGCCTGACGCTCGTATCCCTTCTCATTATAGCCTCGAACGTTGCTTCTGCCGCTGAGACCAACGCAGGGACGGCGAACCTGAAGGGCTTTATTGCCAACGTCGGGCAGTGGCCTTCGCACGTCCTGTATGCTGTGCGCCAAAACGGCGCCAATGTCTGGATTACGCGAACAGGTGTGGTCACCGACAAGTTCGAGGTTTCAGCCGACCGCATGCGCACCGGAACCGTCACCCAGGAGGCCTTCCGCGACGTCAATCCACGGTTCGAGCAGCGCACCAGCGAGGCCATCTCTACTGTGTCCTTCATCAAGGGGAGTGACCAAACACAATGGTTTTCAGCTCCTGTTGTCTCTCGCGTTTCGCTTGTGGACTACTATCCTGGGGTGACGTTCACGTACTCGCTTGTTGAGGACGGACGCGTTGTCCGCAACGTTGTTGCCCGTCAGGGGGCTGACCTATCAGCAATCCGCTGTGAGATCCTCGGCGGCGGGGGCAAGCAGGAGTTGGCCGACGTTTCACCGGTAACGTCCACCGTGTACGGTTCATTCATCGGCGGCAATGGCGATGATGAACTCGTTGATCTGGAATATCTGAGTAATGGAGATGTGATTGTCGCTGGTAACACATCCGAGCTCGACGTTCCAGCAGCGCCGGGCGGGTATAGCACGGCAGTCAAGGGTAAGCTGGACGGATTCCTCGTTCGGATGGATTCGCGTCTTGAAAATGTTCTCTCCTATACGTTTATCGGCGGTGGTTCGGATGATCGCATTCGTGCATTGACACGCGATAAGTCGAACAACGTGTACGTTGCGGGTGAAACGATCTCCAACGATTTCCCAACGACCTCCGGCGTTACAGGTAAGATCTACAAAGCCCTCTCGGATGCTTTCGTAGCAAAGCTTGATTCGACGCTGAAGAAGCTGATCGTTGGATTCTATCATGGCGGCAACAAGGACGATATCGCCCGTGCCATTGCCGTAGACCAAGAGGGTGTGATTTTCATTGCCGGTAGCACGTCGTCGACGACAAACTTCCCGGTAACATTCCCGGCTACGATCACCATCAACATTCCCGGTAGCTGGGGTCGGCCCCCTTCAACGCGTGTCGTTCCGGGCGGCGGAGCAAATCAGGGACAGATCGACTGTTTCGTTGCAACATTCTCGGCCAATGGTTCAATGCAGCTGTCGCGCTTCTTCGGTGGCTCGAACAATGACGTCATCACGGCCATGACCATCGACAAGTCCAACAGCGTGTTCGTGACTGGATCGACGATGTCGTCGAACTTTGAGATTGCCCCGACCGCTGACCGATTCGCTTCGGGTCGTAAGCCTGCCGATGACTCATACAACGGTGGTATCACTGACTGTTTCGTCTCAAAATTCAGTCGCGATCTAACACTTGCCACCACTGATGACGGTACCTATTCGACCTACTTCGGCGGCAATAACGACGAGGAAGCAACGGCGATCGCGGTGGACGATCTCGGACGCGCGTACATCACCGGATGGACCACATCGACGAATCTTCCGGCGATTGGTACTCTCAATACAACGACCTTTGGTAAGCGTGATGCGTACCTGTCGGTCTTTGCTGATGATGGACGCGAATTGGTCGGTACTACATACTACGGCGGTTCGGGCGATGACGCCGCCTATGCATTGCGGATCGCTTCAGGATCTACGGTCCTTTTGGGCGGAACTACCAACTCAGAGAATTTCCCGTTAACGGGTAGCGGCATTGTTTCAACCCGTTCCGGGCAGACCGATGGTTTCATTGCGTCAATCAACCTCGCAACGAATATCTATGCTACGTATGTGTCGGGGAATGGAAAAGACACCGTCAAGGCCCTTTCTGTGGATCCACTTGGCAACCCGTACTACATTGCAAGTACCACGTCCACGAACCTGACCACCTATCCAAAGTCCGCATCAAAGGCATCGGCTGGACTTCACGGTTACGTTGCCAAGCACGCATTTGGTGTTATCGAGCTTACGGCTCCTGCCGGTGGTGAAGTGTACTGCATCGGCTCAAGTCGTCCGATCTCGTGGTCTGCACAGGGCTTCCCGGACACAGCCAAGTTCCAGATCCAGTACTCCGCTGCTGGTTCAAATGTTTGGACGGATGTTGCGAAGAATGTTGGTGGACGGAGCTATCTGTGGAAGGTGCCGAACCTAGCCCCAGGATTGTATCTGGCCCGCATCACGACGATTCATGGTCACCTCAGCGAGCTTATCACCCCATTCACGATCTCAAGCACTCCTGCGATCACAAAGCAGCCTGTTGATGTTTCCGCCTGCGGTGGAAAGCCTGCAACGCTGTCGATCACGGCAAGCGGTGCCGGACTCAAGTACCAGTGGCGCAAGGCCGGCGTGAACATCAGCGGTGCTACAGAGTCCACCTACACGATCGCATCGGTGGATGCTTCAACGCTCGGCAAGTACGACTGTCTAGTAACGGGAACCTGTAATCCAAGTGTTACGTCCACAACGGTCAACGTTCTGGCTGGAACACCGACTGAGATAACCAAGCAGCCTGCAGGACTGACGGTGGATCAAGGCAAGTCCTTTACGTTGTCTGTAAGTGCCACTGGTTCTACGCTAGCATACCAGTGGAGCAAGGGTGGAGTTGATATCTCCGGCGCTACGGCAGCTGACTTTACCGTTGCCGCTGCGGCAAAGGCGGATGAAGGACAATACACGTGCGCCGTAACGGGTGGTTGCGGCACGGTCACCACAACGGCTGCAACGGTTGTTGTCATGGATGGCACGTCCGTTGATGATGACGAGACGGCCTCATCACTCCTGCGTGTACTCGGTCCGATTCCCGCAGACGCTGACGTTTCCGTCCGTTTGAATCTGGAGCACGCGCCAAGTGCCACCGCGCGCTTGACGATCTTCGATATGAGCGGCAGCAAGGTTGCCACGCAGTCCGTCGCCACATCTGGCCAGTCGTTCGATGTGCGTCTGAAGACGGACATGCTGGCTCCGGGCATGTACACTGTCGAGTTCGCCGATGGTGCACTCACCGCGCGTGCAAAGGTTGTCATAGCACGCTAACACCAAAAACTCACCCGCTCCGGCGGGAACGATGCGCCCCTTTTGCCTGTTCTGGCCGGCGGAAGGGGCGCTTCGCGTTTCACGTGGCGGCTTCTGCACTAATCTAGGACCAAAACAGTCGTATATTTGCCGCCTATGGACCAGCAAACGATACTCGACGAAATCGTCGGAAGCGATTACAAATACGGATTCACGTCCAATATCGAACAGGAGCTCCTGCCAAAGGGGCTTAACGAGGACGTTATCCGATTCATATCGGATCGTAAGAACGAGCCGGAGTGGATGCTCGAATGGCGATTGAAGGCCTTCGAGCAATGGAAGTCGATGAAAGAGCCAATGTGGCCGAACGTCGACTATCCGCCTGTAGACTTTCAGGACATCATCTATTGGGCAGCTCCGAAGAAGAAGCCCGAGCTGAACTCGTTAGATGAGGTCGATCCCGAGATTCTGGCAACATTCGAGAAGCTGGGAATTCCCCTTGAGGAACAGAAGGTCCTGGCAGGCGTTGCCGTGGATTTTGTGCTGGATTCTGTCAGTGTTAAGACGACATTCCAGGACAAGCTGGCTGAGCTCGGTATCATCTTCTGTCCGATCAGTGAGGCACTTGAGAATCATCCTGAGCTCGTCCGAAAGTATATCGGTTCAGTGGTGCCGACAAATGACAACTTCTACGCCGCCCTCAACTCGGCAGTGTTCAGCGACGGATCATTTGTCTACATCCCGAAGGGTGTTCGTTGCCCAATCGAACTCAGCACCTACTTCCGTATCAATGCCCGCAACACGGGGCAGTTTGAGCGGACGCTGATCATTGCCGATGAGGGCAGCTACGTCAGCTATCTCGAAGGGTGTACGGCTCCGCAGCGCGACGAAAATCAGCTCCATGCAGCGGTGGTAGAGCTCGTTGCCCACGACCGCGCGGAGATCAAGTATTCGACAGTTCAGAACTGGTTCCCTGGGGACAAGGACGGCAAAGGCGGTATCTACAACTTCGTGACCAAGCGGGGAATCTGCGCAGGTGTGGATAGTAAGATCTCCTGGACGCAGGTCGAGACTGGTTCGGCCATTACGTGGAAGTATCCGAGCGTTGTGCTCAAGGGAGACAATTCGATCGGTGAATTTTACTCCGTTGCTGTGACCAACAACAAGCAGCAGGCAGACACCGGTACGAAAATGATCCACATCGGACGCAACACCCGGTCCCGCATCGTATCGAAGGGTATCTCGGCCGGTGTGTCTCAGAACTCCTATCGCGGTCTCGTCAAGGTGTTGCCTGTTGCGCAGGGGGCTCGCAACTTCTCTCAGTGCGATTCGCTGCTTATCGGTGATGCCTGCGGCGCTCACACTTTCCCGTACCTCGAAGTCGCCAACAACTCGGCCACCGTAGAGCACGAGGCCACGACGTCGAAGATCGGCGAAGACATGCTGTTTTACTGTAACCAGCGCGGCATTGATACCGAGGCCGCAGTTGCCCTCATCGTTAACGGCTACGCTCGTGAGGTCCTCAATCAGCTTCCGATGGAATTCGCCGTCGAAGCACAGAAACTCCTTGCCATTTCACTCGAAGGAAGCGTCGGATGACACCACTATTGCAGATTTCCAATCTACATGCATCGATCGATGACCGGGAGATCCTCAAAGGCATCAACCTGACGGTCAATGCCGGCGAGATCCACGCCATCATGGGACCCAATGGTTCCGGGAAGTCGACACTGGCCTCGGTCCTGGCAGGAAGAGAAGATTACACCGTCACCGCTGGCTCTGTCGTGTTCCAAGGCAAAGAGCTTCTGGATCTGGTCCCGGAAGAACGCTCACGTGAAGGACTCTTCCTAGCATTTCAGTATCCGGTTGAGATCCCGGGTGTTTCAACAGCCAACTTCGTGAAGACAGCCGTCAACGAAGTTCGCAAGCATCGCGGACAGGAGCCCCTTGACCCTGCGGCATTTCTTGCGCTGATGCGCGAGCGCATGGCACTGGTTGAAATGGATCCATCGTTCCTACAGCGCTCGCTCAATGAAGGTTTCTCAGGGGGCGAGAAGAAACGAAATGAGGTCTTTCAGATGGCGATGCTAGACCCTGTTCTTTCTGTGCTAGACGAAACAGATTCGGGTCTGGATATCGATGCCCTACGAATCGTGGCTTCGGGTGTGAATGCCCTACGTCGAAGTGACAATGCAACGATCGTCATCACACACTACCAGCGCCTGCTTGATCACATCGTGCCAGACTTTGTGCATGTTCTCTGGAACGGACGCATTGTGAAGTCGGGCGACAAATCTCTTGCGCTTGAACTTGAGCAGCGTGGCTATGACTGGCTCAAGCAGGAAGCAGCGGTGGAGGCATAATGTCGCAGCATTCACTTGTGGAGCTTGCCCAGAGTCGCGTTGCGGTGCATGCTGAGGCGGCCGTAGAAGCTGCTGATGGACGGCTTGGTTACCTGCGTCGAGAAGGCCTTCGAGAATTCGTCCGCATGGGCATTCCCACAACACGTCATGAAGAGTGGAAGTACACCAACGTTTTTCCATTCATTGGTCAGGACTTTACCTATCGCCCAACGCATTGGGGCTCCGTTAGCGCACAAAACACGATGCCGGCATCGGCCAAGGAGATCGCCTCCGCACTCGGTCAGCACGTGAGCGTTCGTATCGTCGATGGTTGCGTGATTGTGGATGATTCCACCCTGCCAAGCGGCGTGGAGATCATCGAACTCACACCGGAGTTGGTAGAGAACGATGCAGCAATTGCCGGCGCCCTTGGTAGCGGCGCCCCCATGAACACGCATCCGTTCGTTGCCCTGAACACAGCGCTGCTTGAGAGCGGAGTTGTTCTTCGCATCGGAAAGGACGTCCGTGTTGAACCGCCGATCCATGTGTCGATCGAGACATCAGACTCCACATCACCCACACTCATCACACCACGACTGCTGGTGATCGCTGAGCAGGGGGCAGAGGTAGATATTGTCCAGTCGCACCACGTATTCGGTGAGGCAACAGTCCTCGATGCCACGGTGGTGGAATTTGTCGTATCGGCGATGGCCCACATTCGGTACTTCAAGATCGCCGATGATGCGGACGCTGCGCGATCGATCTCGTCGGTGTCGGCTGATGTGCATCGCGATGCGACCTTCACGTCGCATGCTCTCAGTATCGGCGGACGCTTTGTGCGGAATGATCTTGCGCTTCGCCTTTGTGAACCATCAAGTCAGGGATTTCTCTTCGGCGTAAGCCTTCTTGCCGATCACGAATACACAGACAATCATACGGTGGTGGACCACATGGTGCCGCACTGCCACAGCGAAGAGCTCTACAAGGGTATCTACGACGGCAGTTCAACGGGCGTGTTCAACGGAAAGATTTACGTTCGCCCGCAAGCACAAAAGACCACGGCCTACCAGTCAAACCATACGCTGCTTCTGAGCTCCAAGGCACAAGTGCAGGCGAAGCCACAGCTGGAGATCTGGGCTGATGATGTGAAGTGTTCCCACGGGGCTACCATGGGTCAGGTGGACGAAGAAGCGATCTTCTACTTCCGCTCGCGTGGAATTGACAAGGACACGGCCAAGGCTCTGCTGACCTATGCCTTCATCACAGAGGTTGTGGAGAAGATCTCGCTTGACGGACTTCGCGAACTGCTCACGCGTCGTATTGCCCGCAAACTTTCAACGGATACTCTGCTGTCCTGATGCACCTTACGCAACCATCGGCCCCCTTACTGGATATTGCCGCGATTCGCACAGAGTTCCCGATTCTGCAGCGCATGGTTCATGGCAATAAGCCGCTGGTGTATCTCGACAACGCTGCTACAACCCAAAAGCCGACGGTTGTTATCGATTCGATCTCTGAGTTCTATCGTCAACACAATGCCAACGCCCATCGCGCCGGACATGTTCTTGGTGCGGAGGTCACGTCAATGTACGAGCGTGCTCGCGAAGTGGTCGCCGAGAGTATCGGTGCTCGTGCTGACGAGGTTGTCTTTACACGAGGCACTACGGAATCGCTGAACCTGCTCGCAACGTCGATCGGGGCGCGCCTTGGACCGCGACTTGCCGAAGGCAACATTGTGCTAACCGAGATGGAGCACCATGCCAACATCGTTCCATGGCAGATGCTTCGTGAACGCTCGGGAGTGGAGATCCGCGTGATACCACTGACCGATGACGGCGCGCTTGATATGGGGCGGGCATCGCAGCTCATCGATGCTTCGACGCTTGTTGTGTCATGCGTGCAGGTGTCAAATACCCTTGGAACCGAGAACGACGTCAGCACTCTGTGCCAATGGGCCCATGCCGTTGGCGCGATATCGATCGTTGATGCTGCGCAGAGCGTATCATCCATGGCGATCGATGTGCAGCAGATCGGATGTGATGCACTGGTCTTCTCCGGACACAAAGTCTATGGTCCAATGGGCATCGGCTGCGCGTTCATTCGACGCGAACTGCTGTCGGACCTGCCGCCCTACCAAGGCGGCGGATCGATGATCACAAATGTCAGCTTCGACAAGACCACTTATGCAGATGGCCCCATGAGGTTCGAGGCCGGCACGCCGAACATCGAAGGAGCTGTGGGCCTGTGCACAGCCTTGCAGTGGAGAAACGCTCTGGATCTGCGAGACGTTCAGTCGTACAAGAAGATGCTCACCGATGAGCTTGTGGCGGGTCTGCGGTTGCGTTCGGGCGTGCATGTGCATGGAGCACATCACGGTCATTCGGGCATCGTGAGTTTCTCCATTGACGGCGTCCATCCACAGGACGTAGGCATCATGCTCGACACGCATGGCGTTGCTGTGCGCACGGGACATCATTGCACCATGCCGCTGATGAAGCGTATTGCACCACAGGGAACGGTCCGCGTTTCTGCGGCCGTGTACACGTCGCACGATGAGATTGCACAGTTCTTTCACGCCCTTGATCGGGTCATGAAGGTCCTTCTCTAACATGAGCACCACAAAGACCATTGCCGAGGCTACTTACGAGATCGCATCGATGCTCGAGGCACTCCCTGATTGGGAAGAGCGATTCAGTGCGATCATGTCGATGGGGAAGGGGCTAGCCCCCTACCCAGAGGAATTTCGTCGAGACGATTTTCTGATCAAGGGATGTCAGGCGCAGGTCTGGTTATTTCCGCGACTGGTGGACGGACGAATCCATTTCGAAGCCGATAGTGACGCGCTGATTGTGAAGGGGCTGGTAGCCATCGTTGTGCAGATCATGCAGGATAGAACTCCGCAGGAGATACTGGCGGCACCGAAGGATATTCCGGAACAGTTAGGCTTGGCGCAGCACCTTTCCCAGAACCGAGCCAGCGGCTTGTCGAGTATGCTTAAGCAGATCCGACTCTATGCCGTTGCCCTGAGTATGAGGACCCCATCATGACAGAGCCACCAAACACCGCAGAGGCGGCAGAATTTGTCTCTCAGCCCGAGCCGAATCTGCGCGACCAGGTAATCGATGCCATCAAGACGGTGTTCGATCCGGAGATCCCGATCAACATCTATGAACTCGGCTTGATCTACGAAGTACAAGTTGTTGACCGGACAAAGGTTCACATCACCATGACGCTGACCACACCCAATTGTCCGTCCGCGCAGTCGCTTCCGCGTGAAGTGGAGCAGGCCGCTCGTGGCGTCGAGGGCGTTGAGTCTGTAGAGCTGGAGCTGACCTTTGATCCACCGTGGGACAAGACCATGATGTCCGACACCGCATTGTTCTCGATTGGATTGTACTGATGACCTCGGACGAATTCTTTCCTCTGGTTGTTGAGCGTGCGTGGGACACCACGCCACGCGCACGTGCTGCTGCGTTCCATATACCGGAGTGGCTTCGGGAGACGTTTGCGTATCGTGCTGGACAGTACATCAAGGTACAGGTGGATGGTAACGGCTCTACGGAAGAGCATGCATACTCCCTCTGCTCCAGTCTAGAGGCTGGTGAGCCCCTTACCATCGCGGTTAAGCGCAGCGACGCGTCGTCAGTAGCTGCGCGTGTGCAGGCTATGCTCTACGCGGGAAATACGGTAATGGTTTGTCCGCCGAAGGGGACCTTCGGCATCCACCTTGATCCATCCCATAATCGCACGATCGTGCTGGTTGCCGGTGGCAGCGGCGTAACTCCATTGTGGGCAATTGCCAAATCAGTTCTTGTTGTTGAACCACTCAGTCGCGTTCTGCTTGTGTATGCCAACGCTTCTGCCGATGAAGTAATGTTTGCTCGTGAGCTCGAGCGGCTACGATCAGAGGTGGCCGAACGGCTTGTCATCGCCCACGTACTGGAAAGTCTTGTTGGTGCGGAGGTACTCACTGCCGATGCTGTTCACCATGGACGCATTACCGTGGAGACCCTGTCGCACACCATTGCACCTGCCATTATCGCAGATTCCTCCACCGAGTATCTCCTGTGCGGTCCGGGTGGAATGATTGACGCTGTCAGTGAGAATCTTCAGCTGATGGGCGCATCTGCAGAGCACATTCATTTCGAATCTTTTTCGTCAACAGCCTCCACTTCAACCTTCGAGTAACGCATGGATTCTTCGCAACAGACATCCGAACTTGTCACCCGCAGCGTCAAGGTTCGCCTGTATGGTCAGGAGACCGAGTTCACCGTTCAGCCAGACGAGACAATTCTCGCCGCCGCGCAGCGTGCGAATCTCGATCCTCCGTATGCCTGCCAGATCGGCGCATGCTGCACATGCCGCGCTCGCCTGGTGTCGGGCACGGCCATCATGGACGAGCGCGAGGCACTTTCGGATGATGAGATCTCCGATGGCTACATTCTCACATGTCAGGCCCATCCAACGTCGGACGGCTGCCTGGTGGACTACGATCAGTAAGCCATGGTTCGTTTGTCGAAGCGCATAGAGTACGCACTGCTTGCCATGCAGGACATCGCATCAAAGCCAGGCAACATTGTCTCGGCAAAAGACGTAGCCGTGCATTATGGCATCTCGCAGGCGCTTGTTGCCAAGGTGCTTCAGCAGCTGGCACGTCACGGACTTATCCGTTCGTATGCCGGAAGCACCGGAGGCTACACTCTTGCTCGTCCATCCGACTCCATTACCGTTGCCGAGGTCATCTTGGTAATGGAAGGGGGCTCATCAGCCTTGGTGGACTGTCAAAGCACAGATCACTCGTCGTGCAGTGCTGAACACACGTGTACGATCAAAGAACCGCTCGGCAGATTGCAGGAGCGTATACAGGAAACATTTCGATCGATGAGCATTGCCGAACTGGCTGCTCCTCGAGAACTCGTTCAATTGGAGGTACTATGAGCGTTGCCATGATCGGCGCCGACGTTGTTTCGATTCCTACCGGGGTGACGGGAACTGATGACAACGATAATATCATCGTCACCATGAAGGCCCTTACCGAGGTCAAGAAGATCAAAGAGCAGAACGGCATCGCCGATGACTACGGTCTGCGACTCGGCGTCAAGGGAGGGGGCTGCTCCGGCATGTCCTATACACTCGGATTTGACGCAGCAACAAAGGAAGCGGACCTTGTGCTTAGTGCCGACGGCGTACGCATCTTTATTGATGCCAAGAGCATGTTCTATCTGATGGGCATGACGCTGGACTTCAGCGATGGGTTGATGGGCAAGGGCTTTACCTTCAACAACCCGAACGCTACAAAGACGTGCGGCTGCGGTAGCAGCTTCGGTGTCTGATACCCCCGACCAACAAAACATCCTTCACATCATCTGCATTTGAGGTACCCATGGCCTACGAATGGAAATTCAATCCACGTCCATATAGCGACGAGGAAGCAAGGGAATTGCTCAAGGACGTGATCTCCCCGGAGACGACGGACTGGCACTACAACACACACCACAAGGGATACGTGACGTTTCTCAACAAGATCGAAGCCGGTCTTGAGAGTGCTGATCGTGCCGCTGCAAACGGCAACTGGAGCGACGTTGGCGAGCTGAAGCGCCGATTCACCTGGAACCATGCCGGTACCGTCCTTCATGATGTCTATTGGGAAGTCATGGGCGGCGATGGTGATACAAGCAAGGGACCGGACGTTGTTGCCGCCATCGAAAAGGAGTACGGCTCACTTGATGCGTGGAAGGCCGACTTTAAGGCATCGGCTTTAGCCGCCAAGCTATCGGGATGGGGCGTGCTGTGTATCGATTCGCTGTACTCTGGCCGACTCCTCAACGTGCTCGTGGACGAGCATCACTACGGCGCAATCTGGGGCGGCATGCCGCTGATCGCCTGCGACGTATTTGAGCACGCCTACTATCACAAGAGTGGTCCCGGCCGCGCTGGATACATCGACGCTTTCCTGAACAATCTGCATTGGGGTCGCATCAACGACCGCTACCTCAAGCTTCGTCGATGACCCTTGGACTGTTCCCGTTGAACCTCGTTCTTTTTCCCGAGGTTCGATTGCCCCTTCACATCTTTGAACCTCGCTACAAGACACTCATCAACGAGTGTCTTGAGCGGGGTTCGGAGTTTGGGATCAACCTTGTGGATGACGGACGGCTTCATCCTGTGGGCTGTTCGGCCATTGTGGTGGACGTTCTGGAACGTCACCCGGATGGACGCATGGACGTCGTGGTCGAGGGTCTGCGTCGGTACAAACTGATTGACCTGATCTCAACCGATGCCCCCTACAACGTTGGCGAGGTCGAAGAGTATTACGACGATTCCTCCGGCTGTGACCAGGCCCTTCTTGAGGAGGTGCTGGCCAACTATAATCGCATTGTAACAATGGTCTATGGTCTTGCGGCGCAGACGCTATCGATTGACGACCTTACTGCTACGCCGTCATTCGACATGGCCCCCAAGGCCGGATTGACTCCGATGCAGAGGCAGATGCTCCTTGAGGTCCAGGACGAAAACACGCGGCTGGTTCTGCTCAGAGAACACTACAAAGACGTAATGCCGGCCGTTGCCAAGGCCGATGCCATCCAGCGGGTGATCCGCAACGACGGATATCTGCGTCCCGAGGCGGAATGATCAGCCCCCTGAGGAGGGACCAGGCGTATTGACCTTCTGCATGGCCAGGGCGGGACCCACCTTGGCGATCTGTCGGATCGCCTCGCATCCGCGCTCGATCATGCGTCCAAGCTCGTCACTCTGGCTTGCATCGAATGGTGCCAGCACATAGTCCACCAGCTCGCCCGGGCCGAACTTGCGATCGATCCCGCAGCGAAGACGCCAGAAATTGGCCGTCTCCAATTCTTCGATCACCGACGTTACGCCGTTGTGCCCACCGGCAGTGCCCCCTTGCTTGAGGTGGAGCTTTCCCACAGGGAAGTTGTATTCATCGGTGATGACAACAACGCGGGTGGGGGAGATACCCAGTTCTCGGCTGCGTTTGGCAACGGCCTTACCCGAGAGGTTCATGTAGGTAAGGGGCTTTATCAACACCAATTCGATGCCGGCATAGCGCGCACGGGCCTCCTCGAAGAGCGACGAAGGAGAGGTCCACGGCTCTTCGATGAACGACGCAAAGGCATCGACCACCATAAAACCGATGTTATGACGCGTTTGTGCATACTCTGCACCCGGGTTTCCGAGTCCGACGAACATCAATGTCGATCGTGAGGATGTGCTCATGGGATGCAAACCTACGCACGACGGCGGACGCATTATCGTCCCGCCGACGCGGCCCGTTTGCTATATTGCGGCTTCAACACGGTAAGTGACACTACAGACGGAACCTACAGCGTATGGGCGTGTCAGCTCTGCTCGCAACATTGTTCGGTCCGCTCCTTGGAGCGATCGCCATTCTGTTCATTCATCGCGATCAGGCTACGGCCATCAAGCGCACTGCGCTGGTGTTCTCGTGTCTAACCTTTCTGCTGTCGCTCTTTATGATTCCGGAGTTCGATCCGTCGAATTCAGCGCTGCAGTTTGTGATCGATCAGCCATGGATCCCCTCGCTCGATGCTGGCTTCCGCCTTGGCGTTGATGGTATTGCTCTGCCGTTGGTGCTCCTGACCACGCTCATCATGCCGATTGCCCTGCTGGCCTCCTACGAACCGATTTCCAAAAGCATCAAAGAATACTATGTGCTGATGCTGCTTCTGCAGTTCGGCATGACTGGTGTATTCATGGCCTGGGACACATTCCTGTTCTATGTGTTTTGGGAGCTTATCCTCATTCCGATGTATTTCATCATCGGTATCTGGGGTGGGAAGGACCGCATCTACGCCGCGATCAAGTTCTTTCTCTACACGTTGGTCGGTTCGCTGCTGATGCTCCTTGCCATCGTATGGCTTGGCCTCGAATCGCAGTGGGCCGGACACGGCTTCACTGCAGACCTCACCAAGCTTCAGGCCATTGGGTCGCAGATCGCTTTTGATAAGCAGCAGCTGCTCTTCTGGGCTTTTGCGATCTCCTTCCTCATCAAGGTGCCGCTCTTCCCATTGCACACATGGCTCCCTGATGCCCACGTTCAGGCCCCGACGGCCGGTTCGGTGATTCTTGCCGGCGTTTTGCTCAAGCTTGGTACCTATGGACTTATTCGGTTCAACCTTGGACTCTTCCCGCAGGCGTCTGTGCACTTCGCTCACCTGATCAGTGTGTTTGCGGTAATCGGCATTGTCTATGGCGCACTCGTTGCCATGGTGCAGACCGACATCAAAAAACTTGTTGCCTATTCATCGGTGAGCCACCTTGGCTTTGTGGTGCTTGGGATTTTCTCCGTCACCACCGAAGGTGTGCAGGGGGCTGTGCTGCAAATGATCAACCACGGTATTTCAACACCGATGTTGTTCCTTTGTGTGGGCGTTCTGTACGAGCGTCGTCACACACGCGAGATCGCCGATTATGGTGGGATCACCAAGGTGATGCCAAAGTTTGCCGTGCTGTTTGCCATCGCCATGTTCGCATCTGTTGGCCTACCCGGGCTGAACGGGTTTATTGGTGAATTCCTGACGCTCCTCGGTGCCTTTAAGAGCCCCGTTCTCAACAACTGGACGTATGCCATTGTGAGCGCCAGTGGCGTGATCTTTGCCGCGGTGTATTTGCTGTGGATGTTCCAACGTGTGATGTTCGGCACGAACGACAATGCCGAGAATCACTACCTGCGCGACCTCAACCGCAGTGAATACTGGCAGCTTGTTCCGCTTGCTCTTCTGGCCATCTGGATCGGCGTTCAGCCAGGACCCCTGATGAAGTTCTCCGAGCAGAGCGTAACAGCCGTTGTCAAATGGGTCCAGAAACCGGCACCGGAGTCACTGACCATCAAAGTGAACCACGCGCCGCACGCCGAAGCCCATCATTAATTACGAATTCGACCCCCTGATCGCTGCATCAAGGACCTTCGCATGAACATCGACATTTTTGGCTCACTTCCGCTGATCGTCATCTGGCTTGCCCTTGGGGCTGTTGGCATTGCCATTCAGGCGTTTGTTCGCAATAACACGCGTCTGATCTTCGGCTACTACATGGCAACGCTTGCCGGTACGGCGGCGCTGGCAGTTATCACCGCGGGACACAAGGCACTGGCGTTCAATGGCATGATCACGGTAGGGGGCTTTGCCAACTACTTCGATGTGCTGTTCTGCGGTGCCGGTATCATGGCCATGATGGCTGCGCGACCCTATTTGCAGCGCGAGAATGCCGAGCTTGATGAGTTCTATACGCTCCTTGTCTCATCAGTGTCGGGTATGATGTTCATGGCGCACGCGAACAACCTTTTGGTGCTGTTCGTTGGTATTGAACTGATGTCGATCTCGTTTTATGTGATGGCGGGTTTTCTTCGCACGAACATTCGCAGTATTGAAGCCGGACTCAAGTACTTCCTGCTTGGTGCCTTTGCATCGGGCTTTCTCGTGTACGGTATGGCATTGATCTATGGTGCCACAGGCTCACTGCAGTTCGACGTAATCGCCAAAAACATCCACGACGGTGCGGTGAACTTCCCGATGCTGTTGGCCATTGGTGCCGTGCTACTTGCAGTGGCACTGGGCTTCAAGGTTGCGGCATTCCCGTTCCACCAGTGGGCACCGGATGTTTATGAAGGGGCTCCTTCGGTGGTAACGGCCTTCATGAGCACGGCCGGCAAGTCGGCCGCGTTCGCGGCGTTCATCACCGTGTTCAGCGCGCTGATGCCGCACGGTGCGGCCCTGACGCCAAAGCTTCAGAATATGCTTGCCGTGGTCTCGGCCATTACGATGCTCATCGGCAACATCACGGCCATCTCTCAGACCAACGTCAAGCGTATGCTGGCGTATTCATCGGTAGCGCACGCAGGTTACCTTCTCATGGGAATAGTAGCCAATAGCGCCGATGGATACTTTGCCATTGTGTTTTACGTTACGTCGTATGTCTTCATGCAGCTTGGAGCGTTTGTTGTTGTGGGCATCCTCGAACGCGGCAACGAACAGCATCTGCAGATCAGTGACTACGCCGGGCTTGCCAAGCGCGAGCCTGTGCTGGCATTCGCAATGGCGGTATTCATGTTCGCACTTGCTGGAATTCCGCCCCTTGCCGGTTTCTTTGGTAAGTACCTACTCTTTGTCTCGGCCATCGATGCCGGGTACCTGTGGCTGACGCTGGTGGCCGTTCTGGCGTCGGTGGTGAGCGCCTACTTCTACCTTGGCCTCATCGTTAAGATGTACTTCTCCGAACCGCAGGGCTCGCACGAGCCAACACGCACCGGACTGGCCGGCATCACCGTTGTCGTTACAGCTGCAGCGAGCATTGCACTCGGATTCTTTACGACGCAGCTGCTGTCGATCTATCGGTCGTGGATCGGGCTGTAACACCGCCGGTGCACCTATGCGCCATTGGCTGATCATCGCGGCCATCACTGCGTTGGGAATTGTCCGGACGCAGGCACAAGTCGAGATATTCATAGACGAGTCGGCCAAGTCCGACACGGTGATCGTCTTTGGCGTTACGACGTTCAATCGGCCGCTCACGCGCTCCTTCACCGTGCGCAACGCAACCGACTCAACCGTTCGTATCGTACCGTCGCGGACCGATATCTCTGGTCAGCAATCACCGGTGGTGAACGAGTTCGAGGGCTTGTTCAGTAACGAGGACATTTCGCCCCAGACCACACGGTCTCTCAACGTGCGTTATCGGGCCGACGTTGCTTTCTTTCCCGCAGATTCTGTGGCTGAGGTACGACTCGTGCTCGACGTGCTTCGTCTACCGTCTCAGAGCCCGATTCAGCGGAAGGTGCTCATCCTACGTGGACTCAAGACCGGTAACGTTCTGGGCACTGTGCAGCGGCACGTCCGTTTTGATAGTGTGTATCTAGCCACACCCATGGCTCGGCAGGTAACGTACACCGTGCAGAATCTCCTGCCGGTACGATTCCCAGTGGTATCCCAGCGACTACTTCTTCGCACCCCGTCATTGGGTCCGCAGGAGATTCAGGTTGATACGTTTGCCCGTGTGGAGTTCCCCGAACGAGGAGCGATTGACTGGAAGGTATCGTACCGCCCGCTCGATCGTGGACGCGATAGTGCGGACTTCGAATTGCGATATGTGAATGCTGACAACGTTCGTGATACGATCGTCATGACGCGGATAAGCGGCGTGGGTGTTGAACAGCGCATCGATATCGTCGGCGCAAGCGCTTCGGGTGTGAGTTCTCCAATCGTGGTGGCACAGCCTGACACGGTGATCGTTAGCGACGTTCTGGCCGGGTCTGTGGTAAACCTGAATGTTCGTCTGCGTAATGCCGGTAATGCCGATGTGCACATCGACAGCATTGTTGTTGTTCCCATCAAGGGGCAAGGGGCTTTTACGCTGTCTCGATTTGCCACGTCGATTGGTATTGATCGCACAGATACCGTGAGTGTTGGCTTTGCCCCTTCACAACGAGGTGAGTGTATTGCGCGCCTTGATGTCTTCACGGATCTTCTGCGCCGCGGATTTGGCGACGTCCCTTCGGAGGCGGCGCGCCGCTCCCTGATCGTGATCGGCCGGGCACGGTCGAGTGTGAAGGTTGTTCCAGAGCCCCTTTCTCTTGGTCCGGTCATCGTTTCTTCGACATGCTCCAATGAAGCTTCCGCGCAGGTAGAGATCTCGAACCTCGGTAATACCGATATCCGTGTCGACTCGGTAACCGTGTCGCCCCCTGATGCCGGCATCACTGTTACGCCGCAGCAATACCTTCTTCCGGCCGGAGCAGTGCGTACGTTGCAATGCTCCTTCAGAGCCGGATTTCCGGGCCGTATCACCGGCGACGTTGTGCTGCATTCAACAGGTGTGGAGCCACGCCGCCCCATTCCATTTGTTGCAACGGCCATATCGGCCGATACACTTGCCCTGCACACCGTGGCCGATGCGTCGGCACGGCCTGGTTCGGTTGTTGCCGTTCCTGTGGTCGTCGGGTCCGGGTTTGTCCGTGGACTCCAGCGTGCATCACTGTTTGTGAATTTCAACCCGAGTGTTGCGGCCATCATTGACCTGCAGCGCCAGGGCACCGCAAGTGCCACTGCCCTTGCGTCTATTGATGCCCGTCCTCAGGGAGCTGTTGTTGACCTACGTGATGACGCAGGCTTTGGTGAAGGCGATACCCTGATAACGCTTCGCATGCGACTGTTTCTCGGTGACTCGTCATCAACAAGGGTGGTGATCAATCCCGATAACAGCACGGTTGGTCTTGCCGAGTGTCCGGATCTGCTGCCGCTTCGCGTCCGTGCCGGACGGGTCTCCATCGATTCTGTTTGCGGTCTGTCGTACAAGACGGCAGTCAGTGGACTCAAGACCTTCCGGGCCGGCGTGCTGCCCAACCCGGCGTTCGATGGTGCTACCGTGGCTGTGATAGCTCAGCAGGGAAGTGTGATGTCTGTTGACGTGCTCGATGCACTTGGTCGGCCGTGTGTTCAGACGATGCAGGTCGTATGCACTGACGCCATCACAACAGCCACGATCGATGTGTCCATGTTGCCCCCTGCCGCCTATGCGGTTGTCGTTCGCATGGGCGACGGCATGCAGACGATTCCTCTCGTGGTGCAGCGATGAAATTGTCTGTGATCATCGTTGCTGCGCTGGTGCTCGCGTACGAACTCACCGCGCAGGGATTCGACTGGCAACCTTCTTTGCGACGGCCCTATCAGGCCCCGACGATGTTCTTGGGACTTGAGGCGGGTATGGGGCTGGCGAGCCATCGCGGAGCCTTGCCGTATCTCGAGAAGGACATCGCCAATGCATGCTGTTCGTATGAAAACGGTTCGTCCACTCCTATTCGGATTGGACTTCTGGCCGAGTATTGGTTTGCTCCGCAGCAGGCCGTTGCCCTCCAGGTTGGCCTGGTGATGCAGTCCGCCGAGTTTGCCGCCCCGATATCGACCTATCCGCGGGCTAATGAAGCGCCCCTTGTCACACAGTACCTGTTGAATGCGAACCTGACCCACCTCACTGTTGGGGCCGAGTTCCGGCAGCGTGTCGGCGGAACCATGCTCGTAGTGGACGCAGGGGCCCGGGCGAATATTCTCGTGTCCTCCTCCATGGCAAATCGGGAAACGGTCGTCGGTCCGCCAGATGCCACCTTTACCGACGGATCGCGCGAGGCCGTTCTCCCCACCACCGGACTTGATGATGCGGCGTCGGTTGTACTGGAGCCTTATCTCTCGGTGGGGTATGATGTGCCCCTTTCCTTCGGGTACTATATCGAGCCTTTTCTGCGAATAGGAACAACTATCGGTAGTCTGTCTGCGGCACATCCGTGGCGCAGCTCAGATCTTGGACTTGGCATCCGCGTGATGAGGGGGCGATAGCCGCGGGGATACTATATTTGTTCCGTGTTCGTCAACCACGCACACTCACTGCACCACACTTTTTTGTTTGGAGTTTACCAATGCTCAACCGCATTCTGCTTATTGCCGTCGTTGGTGTGTTTGCCACGATATCGGCATCTGCTCAGGCAAAACTTGAAGTCGTCGGTGGTGACACCTACGACTGGGGTAAGGTCAAGCCCCCGAAGGAAGGGTATCTCGAAGCATCCATCCAAATGAAGAACACCGGCGATCGCGCTGTGCGCATCACGGAAGTTCGTCCCGGTTGCGGATGCACAAAGACCGATCCGGATAAGTACGATCTGAAGCCGGGTGAGATCAGCACCATGAAGGTCAAGCTGAACATTTCACCAACACAGGCCGGTTCACTCACCAAGAGCATCACCCTTTCGTGGGCCGACCTTGCGGGCAATGATGCCCTGAAGGAATTCCGTACCAGCGGCAAGACTGTTCCAAGCGGTGCCGATACGAACATCCGCACAGGTTACCTGTGGCTGAAGGCAGACGTTCAGCGCGAGATCGCGTTCAATCCATCAATGTACTTTGCGTTCAATGACCTCAAGGTTGGTGTGGAAGCAACGTCGAAGGTTGAAATGGTGAACAATTCTGACGCTGATGTCACACTCTCCGACTGGCAGACCGAAGGTGGGGTTGTTGTTAACCACACCGGGCGCGTTGTTGTGAAGGCTAAGAGTAAGCTGGACATTATTGCCAAGCTGGTGCCACTTGCTAAGGGCAACTACAATGGCGGTGTGAAGTTCAAGACAACGCACCCAGACAACCCGGACGTAGACCTGCGCGCCTATGGTTTTGTGCAAGAGTCTACAAGTCCGGTCTTCCAGAACGCTCCGGCAAAGCCGTAAACGCTTCAAAAACGTAGTACACACCTGCGGGCGTGCCGACGGATTTCCCGAACACGGGAAGCGTCAGCACGCCCGCAGTTCATTTGATACCACTCAGTACAATATCGATCCTATCAACGAGTCGGTAAACGTTTCCGAGGATTCATGATACGATTAACGGCGTGGGCACTCGCACTGCTCATCGGTGCGTCAGTGATTTCCGTGGCTCAGCGCCGCGAGGTTCGTGGCATGGTTGTCGACAGTGCTTCCCGTCGAGGGTTGTTCGGCGCAACCGTAGTGATAACGAGAGTGGGGGATTCGCTTGCCAGTGGTGCTGTTACGGACCGACGCGGACGCTATGTCGTGCGCGGAACCGGCGATGGGCGGGCCGTTGTGCGTGTTTCCTACGTTGGCTTTCGCCCCTTCGCCGATACGATCGAGATTGGTCGAACAGGGGGCGAGTTAGACACGATTCGATTGGTCGAGAGTGCCGTCATGGGAGCCGCGATCCTTGTGACGCAGAACAGACTGCGCACAATGCAGCGGGGCGACACCACAGAGTACGACGCACTGGCGTTCAAGGTGGCTCCCGACGCTGATGCCGACAAGCTCATCAAGCAATTGCCCGGTGTTGCGTTCGACGGCGGGAAGATCCGCGCCATGGGCGAAGAGGTCGACAAGGTTCTCGTCGATGGTCAGGTCTTCTTTGGCTATGACGCTATGCAGACGCTGAGCAATCTTCCGGCTGACATTGTTGACAAGGTGCAGATCTACGATACAAAGAGCGAGTCGGCACAGTTTACTGGGGCCGATGAACAGTCGACCACCAAGACCATAAATATCGTTACTCAGCAAGATAAGCGCTTCGGATACTTCGGAAAGTCCCAGGCCGGCTATGGTCTTGCGAATCGATACCAGGGCTCGGGAAGCTTTAACCGGTTTGATTCAACGTATAGGTTGTCGGTCCTGGCAATGGCCAATAACATCAACGACCAGAGCTTTGACTTCAACGATGTCTTCCGTGCGGCAGCGCCCGAGCAGACGTCCGAGCAGGGTGGAACAATGATGATCTACAATGATGGAAGTCTCGACGACTTCTTTGATTCGGATCGTCAGGGGATTACCCAGACGAAGTCCGCAGCAACCACCTTTGCCAATACAAAGGGACCGATCAAGATCACGGGATCCTACAACGTCAAGAATAGGATCACAGATGTTGCAACGTCGCTGTTGCGTCAGTTCGTCACACCCGAGCTTGCGCAACAGCGGTTTCGTCAGGCTGATACCACCGTGCAGACAGCTACAAGTCACAATGTGCGATTGAATGCCAAAATCGATCTCGATTCTTCATCGCAGTTGTCGGTGATCACAGGAGTCCGATTCAACAATGCCACAAACTCTTCGCGGTTCTCGGGCGCAACGATCAATGGAATCGACACGCTCAGTACGAACAGCACGCAGTCAGGCACGGAATCCGATGGTAGCACCATCACTACCAGTGTAAACCTGCGGCACCGCTTTGCAAAGCCCCGTCGCAGTTTCGAGGTGGAGGCGGTACTCAATCGATCAGCTTCCGACCAGACACGACGTTTGAATGCCCTTGCCGGCAGCGCGGCCATGCCGCAGACGTCTGACACCACCGATCAGCGTGGTACGCAGAGTGATCAGCGTACACAGCTCACACCCAGGGTGTCGTACACGGAGCCCCTTACCGACCGGAGTGAGCTAACTATCAAGGTCGATGGCGACCTTCAGACGTCCAAAGCCGATCGCCAAACCAGGGTCACGCCGTCAGGTCAGCAGGCCTACACGCTCCTTGACACAGCACTGTCGAATGCCTTTGAGCAGGACCTGTCCCGGCTCGCCTCAAGTGCGGCGTATGTGTGGCACGACTCCGTCTGGCGCTTCACCTCGGGATTGAAGTATCAATCCGCCGATCTCAGTGGCACGAGCACCTTCCCGGTAACAGCTTCCACGTCCAGAGTATTCCGCAATGTCCTACCGTGGCTGTCGCTGTCGATGAACGACATGCAGAACACCTATGTGTCCTTCGATTACACGATGAGTACTGAATTGCCGACGATCTCGCAGATGCAGAACGTTCTCGACAACTCAAACCCACTGCAGCTTTCGATCGGCACACCAGAACTGAGGCAGGCCGTAATGAACACAGTTCGGGGTATGTACCACACCTCGATCCCATCCATAGATGGGTGGGGTTATGTGTCGGTTAATGTCGGTTTTACCAATGACTACATCGGCACGAGTACGATCATTGCCGGTCGCGACTCGTTGGTTGACGGAATTCCACTTCTGCAGGGGGCTCAGCTGACGCGTCCAGTGAATCTCAATGGTGAGTACTCTTCATCCATTACCGGATACTTTGGATTTCGGGTTGATACGCTTCCTTTGCGCCTGAGTGCGAATATCGATCTCAACTATGGAATGACCCCCGGACTTATCAATTCTGCACGCAACGAAGCCACCTCGCCATCGGCATCAGTCGGCTTTGATGCCGAGTACGACAATACCGATGTCTTTACCATGGGTGCGGCGGTGAACTACCGAACCGGTCGTGTCTCGAATTCTCTGCGGTCGGGCATGAACAACGCCTTCTCGACGATGAGTATCAGCGCAAATCTGTCTCTCAAACTCTGGCATGGAATGCGTCTGGTTGCCGATGTATCAAATCAACGCAACGGCGGACTATCCGCCGGTTTCAGTCAGAACATTACTCTCCTCAACATTGCGCTCAAGCAGTCACTTTTTGATGGTGATCGTGGCCAACTCGAGCTCAGCATTCGCGATGCCCTGAACCAGAACAACGACGTGAACCGCACGTTCTCCAACGTTTTCACAGAGGATCGTAGCACGGCGATATTGCGCCGAGTTGCGCTGCTGACGTTCAGTTATCGATTCAGAGGATTTGGAGAGTAGGCGCTCTGCGCGCAATCACGAAACAACGGAGCGGTCATCCGTCATCACCACAACTCGATCGCACAGGCTGCGTTCGCGGTCGTCGTTTGTGGCAAGGATCACGATAGACCCGTTGGCGCGAGCGATGTCGATGCATCGAGATAATGTCTGACGTCCGGCTTCATCGAGGGTGACGCCTGGTTCGTCGAGCAGAAGCAGTGGAGGCATCAGGGAAACGGCAAGTGCTATGCTCATACGCTGACGCATTCCGCTTGAGAAGCTCCGGATGATGCGCGTTGTTGCTGCATCCAGGCCCACCAGCGACAGCACCTCCTCAACGCGCGATGCGTCGAGTGTCCGCCCGTGTAGCCGAGCGTGCAGGTGCAGATGTTCAACGGGCGTGAACTCGTCATAGATCTGCAGATAAGGGGCAACCAGTCCGCAGTGTTCATGCATCAATTGGGCGCTAACGATCCCGTCGGCCATTGATAGCGTAATCGTGCCGGCATCAGGGCGGAGCAGACCTGCGATCATTTTCACCAGGGTGGACTTGCCGGAGCCGTTAGCGCCAACAATACCGATCACCTGGCCCGAGCTGGCCTGCAGATCGATTCTGTCAACCACGAGCCGACGTGCATAGCGCTTCGAGAGCCCGATGACATCCAGCCGCGCATTCATCGAATGTAGATCTTCCGCATTGATGGCGTCGAACGCCGATCATCAACAAAAAGCAGGTAGGTACCGGGAGTGATCGTCCTGTCAACCGTCATGGTTGCCACCACACGACGCTCAACGACGGAGATCGTGGCCATCATGGTGGGCTGAGCCGGACGCATGGAAAGGTCGAGAATGGACACCGAAACGGAGTCGCCCACAGAGCCCCCTGCAACTGGAACATAGAGCACGGGTGAGGAGAGGTCAAGGGGCTGGGGGAAGGGCGATGCAGTCTCAAGAAGTGCGATTCCCTCCACCGCGATGCAATGAGCATCCGGCGTCAGTCCCACACCCCAGCCGGTTGAGGCAATGGGGACGTCGCTCGTTGAAGGGTTCGAGGAGAGCGTCATCGCATAGGACTGCTGACGATCGCGCAGGGTGTCATTGGCAAGGACGCGTCCGTCGCTCAGAGACAAGATGACATCGGCATTGGCGCGATCTCCTGCGGGGTTGGTCAGGTTGAATCGAAAGGATCGCACTTCGAACGGCGCCATGCTGCCGGAGAACACCGAGCGATTGCCCGTCACCTCAAGCGTCGATGAAACAGCGATCTCCGGCAGATCCTGTGCCCCCGGCAGTATCGCATTCGAAGTGCCTCGAGAGCCTGTTCGGTAGAGCGATTCGACGGCCACACAGAACGCATCGTCGATCGTAGTGCCGCTGGCCGAGCATGCATCTACGAGGGCTGCATAGGGCATGCGGGCCTGACCAATGCGCTCCCAGGTTGATCGCAGGACATTTCCTGGCAGCGATGCGAGCACATTGCCGAACCATCCCCACACGTAGCCATTGTTGCCCGTGGAACGGGATAGTGGCCAGCTTGACGGGCGCGTGAGCAGTGCAGATGCATAGAATGCCCAGTCCCGCACCTCGGGCCAGCAGCGGAGCTCCATCCAGGTGGACGTCATTTCATAGAGCATCCGGTGCTGCGGCAGGAAGGCGTACGATCCGTTCTGTACAGCATGATGGAATTCGTGCGCGCATGTGATTCGCAGGGCATCAAGGCCCGTGGTCGTATAGGATTTGCGTCCGCTTGGAATGGTATCAAGTGGACTGTAGTCATTGTCGATCTCCAGAAACGACACCCACAGTTCCGTTGGACTTTGGCGGATCATCCTCTCGGGAGTGGCTATGCCGTAGAACCCCATCGGACCCAGATCCTCTACGTACACATCGAGTGCGGGGGAGCCGCCATCAATTCCGTCGGCAGGGGGCGGGAGGTATCCAAGCGTGTCGATCTCCACCTTCCAAGCGTGCTCCAGTGCGGCCAGACATTCGTCAATGTAATCGGGAATGTCATTGCCATCCGAGTCGCGCAGATCTACGGCATGCGGACCAGAGGTGTCATAGTGTACCCGGAATCGTCCGTCCACCGATTCAACCGAGAGAGCAAGGATTGGTCGTCCGCCTGTGATCGTCCCTTGTTTGATCCTGCGGATCCGGTCAGCCCCGGAGCGGTCACCGGCACCACATCTGTCCGGCACAACGTCCTGCGCGGCAAGGGTATGGGCAAAAAACAAAAACGCGAACAGGAACAATCCTATTCGCGAGCATTCATCGCCATGCGGCAGACTGCGTGCGGTGCTCAGCGGAACATCTCCTTGATCATTCCCCACGTCCGCTTAATGCCGCTAACGTTGTGCACAACGCCGACGCTATTGGAGTAATTGACGTTTTTATCGGCAGTAACAATCTTCAGGCGATACGTGAAGTAGTTGCGCGCCACCGAGCCGTCACTGCTGCCATCGCGCTTGCCAAAGGCCTCATCATCGGTGTACGAGTACGGCTGGTTGCTACCCTTTGCGGCAACCGTTCCAACATATCGGAAGACGTTATCGGATCCGGCGCGCTCGACATCATACGAGACAACGTCGGTCTCGACGTTTGACTTCCATTCCACCACGATTGAGTTGCCGTTGGACTTTGCCTGGAAGAACTGCAAGGTTACCTGCACAGCTTCAGCCGTCAGGACGCCCAAGAGGATTGCAAGGATGATGGTGATGCTTCTCAACGTCAGGCAATATACTATTCAGGTGCCGTTTCCGTACTATTGCGCCATGGGCATTAGCAGAACTTTTTACGGCCCGCGACTTGGCAGTCTCGGGCTTTTACCTGTTGCGCTTTTCCTCGCAGTGGCAGCACTACCGGGTTTGTCTCAGACGCTTCGTGGAGTGGTGCAGGGCCCCGATTTCGACGGGGTCATTCGGCCAGTCTTTCGTGCCGGCGTCCTCTGGAAGGGGGCTGGAAAGCCGGTTATGACCGATTCATCCGGCGCGTTCGAAATCCAGCGGGTGCCGGGCGCAGATACGCTTGTTGTGCGGCATCCGGGCTACAAGGCTACCAGCATCGTCCCGGACGGAGAATCGGTGATGATTACCCTGGAGCCCCTTACCGCCCAGACCATCACCGTTGAGGCCGAGGAGACCGGCATTACATCGGCACCGATCCGTACGGAGGTGATCTCGCGATCGGACCTTGCCAAGGCTGCGTGTTGTTCACTGGCCGAGTCATTCGAGAAGAATCCATCGGTGGAGGTGTCCTTCTCCGATGCCGTCAGCGGGGCAAAGCAGATCCAGTTACTTGGACTTCGGGGCATCTACACCCAGTTCCTTGTGGAGGCGGTTCCGCTCATCCGTGGGGTGGAGATGCCCTTTGCGCTGGACCACGTTCCGGGGCCGTTCATGGAGTCGATCAGCATCTCCAAGGGATCGTCGACCGTGACAAATGGCTATGAATCGGTGACCGGTCAGATCAACATCTGCATGCACAATCCGCGCACAGCCCCTTCTCTGTATGTGAACGCCTATGCCAACACCATGCAGCGATATGAGCTCAATCTGTATGGGGCGCAGCACATCACCGATGAGCTGAGCACGATGACCATGGTTCATGGACGGATCATGGACATGGCCATGGACAACAATGGTGACGGGTTTGCAGACATCCCAACGTTTCGGCAGATCAATGCTGTTCACCGGTGGAACTTCAACAACGACGAGATCGAGTGGCAGGTGTTCGTGCGGGGTCTGCGAGACAGGTACCAGTCGGGACAAAGCGTGCTGGGTCACCATGAAGACGTGCATGTACACCCTGACTCCACGCTGAAGGGTTCCTACGATGTCACCACGGACATCTCACGACTTGACGGCTATGTAAAGTTTGGACTGCTGAACCCCATCGAGGATATGGAGGGTAGTGGATTCTCTCTGGTGCTTTCCGGAGCTACCCACGATCAGACGTCAACCTTCGGGATTCGCAATGCTGGAAGCAAGCAGCAGACCCTTCAACTACGAGGTGTTGCCGCGCTACCGTTCAGCGACGCCTTTAAACTTGTGACAGGTTTTTCGTACCTCATGGACGACGTGGATGAATCGGTGCTTGCAAATGGCTTTTCCCGCAAGGAGCGAGTTCCGGGTGTCTATGGCGAAGTAACGCTGCAGCCATTACAGTCGGTGACGGCGCTTGTCGGTATGCGGTATGATCATCACAATCTTTACGGTGGACGCTTCGTTCCTAGGGCGCACGTGAAATGGTCGATCAGCGACGTTGTGTCCCTGCGTGCTTCGGCGGGAAGGGGCTGGCGCGTTCCGAACGTGGTTGCCGAGAACCTTTCGTCATATATCAACTCGCGTCGGCTCGTCTTCGATCCGTCGTTTCGACCAGAAGATGCGTGGAATGCCGGCGCATCAATCACCGCTAATCTCGAGGTTAAGGGGCGCCCCCTAACGCTTGACGCGGAGGTGTATCACACCAGCTTTGCCAACCAGCTTGTCGTCGATTTCGATCGGTCATTGTCCGAAGTTCACATCAGCAATCTCACCGGCATCAGTTACGCCACCAACGTCATGGCGCAAGTGCAGTACTCGCCCGCACCACGCGTGGACCTACTTCTTGCCGGACGCTGGGTGGACATCATTGCTCCGTTCAACGGCATTGAACAGCAAAAGCCCATGACCAGCCGACTTCGCGTGCTCAGTACCGTCTCGTATGCAACGCCGGATAATCGTTGGCAGGCCGATCTCACGGTCGCCTGGAACGGCTCAGGTCGACTGCCGGTAATCCCGGGATCCACAGACGCTTCCTATGCCAGCGGACAATTCCCATCATGGTGGCGCATCAATGGTCAGCTCACGCACCGCATCGGTGATCTAGATCTGTACGTGGGACTCGAAAACATGACCAACTTCATCCAGCAAACTCCCATCCTCGGTGCCGACAACCCATTCGGTCCATCCTTCGATGCTTCTCTCACATGGGGCTCCATGGACCCACGAATGGTGTACGTGGGAGTGAGGTGGAGTTACTGAAGTACGGAGTTACTGAAGTACGGAATTACTGAAGTACGGAATTACTGAAGTACGGAATTACTGAGGTACGGAGTTACTGAAGTACGGAGTTACTGAAGTACGGAATTACTGAGGTACGGAGTTACTGAGGTACGGAGTTACTGAGGTACGGAGTTACTGAGGTACGGAGTTACTGAGGTACGGAATTACTGAAGTACGGAGTTACTGAGGTACGGAGTTACTGAGGTACGGAGTTACTGAAGTACGGAATTACTGAAGTACGGAATTACTGAAGTACGGAATTACTGTGGTAAGGTCTTGCCCGCTGTAACGCTGAGCTAGCGAAGGGGAAAGTGGGAATCTACAGCGTCCGCCCGCTTCGCGTCACGTTTTTAGTGGCAATCCGCACGATACCCGATGTACCACGCAGACATCGGAGATCGGCACAATGCAATTCGTCTTCTCCCGGCAGTTTAGTTCAAGGCTGGCGCATTACTTCACAAGAGAATCCCTGACGGAGCTACTTGAGACGCTGGCTCGCAACCCGACACAAGGCCGTGTTGTTCGGGGTCTCAAGGGGGTTCGAAAGCTCCGCTTCGCCGACCGGATGAATCAGAGCGGCACAAGAGGCGGTTTGAGGGTTATCTACAAATACGTTCCACGAAGCACTATGATCATTCTTTATCTTGCTTATCGGAAAAGTGACCAAGATGATCTGTTGCCGCGGCAACGCCGTGAAATCTTGAACATGGCAGAGTTCCTATCGCTATTGGGCGATTCGTCCAACTCAAGCAACTAACCAAAGATTCTTGTTACAGCTATGACCGACAACATCCCTAGCCCCAATGAAGAACATCGTGACCTACGAGCGGAGCTTCTGCAAGCTATTGCGGAGGGCGAGCAGTATGAGCGCGGTGAAATCACCTTGTCGACGATAACGGTCGATCCTCCTAACGTAGCCTCAGTCGAGACACAACGGAAGATCGAGGACCTGTTCAATCTTGGTGCGGCTTCGTGATGACGCTGCTGTCACTTGTACCCCGGGCCAAGGCCCGGGGCTATTAAGGCCCGGGGCTATTACCGGGGTCTACCACCCGTCACTCGTCACTTGTCACTTGTCACTCGTCACTCGTCACTTGTCACTCGTCACTTGTCACTCGTCACTCGTCACTCGTCACTTGTCACTTGTCACTCGTCACTTGTCACTCGTCACTTGTCACTCGTCACTTGTCACTCGTCACTCGTCACTCGTCACTCGTCACCCATCACTCTGCCAGTGGGCTGGCCAGAGCCGGGGGCTTTGGCATATCGCCTTCGAGGGGGCGGATCTCGACATCTTCGATAAGCAGGTCGGGAGTGTGGATGGTGGAGATGAGGTAGGATGAGCCGCCGGAGATAAACGATGGTATCACTGCCGGAGCGAGAAAGTTGTGCACGGTGGTCGACTTTGAAACGGCCAGGATGTCCTTGAAGATCGATGGGGCAATGCCGGCAGCTTCGACGCCGCGAAGGAGCTCTTCGCGTCCGTCAGGGAAGATGCGGTAGGCCTCGAGCAGGCCAAGCTTGCCTTCGCCCTGACCCACAGGGAGTTCGTTGCCGAGCTGACGCAGCACCCCTGTAAAGAGCAGGTTCTGATCCATGGCCGAACGCACGATGATACCGTACGGCAGGTCCCGATCCTTGACGAGTTTGAGCAGACGCTTCTTCATATCGGCCGGCCCAAGTTGCTTCTTGGCATCCTTGGTGTTTACGTCCACAACGCTGAACATTGCTCCGCCCCCTCGCTGATGACCATTGGTGCCTTTGACGCGCTTGGTGGGCACGCGCGATGACAGCAGTGTTCGGAGATATCCCTTGTCGACAAGGGTGACGTTCAACGCCTCCATGGCTTCGTCGTCAATGCGGTAACTGCCGGCAGCCACGCGTCCGTCAAAATTTGTGGTGGTGGGCAGGTCTCGTACCGAAAGAAACTCGGGCAGCACACGTGCGCCGATCTTGTTCTGAAACGCCATCGACCGTTCGTTGGTGGAGAAGCCCCCTTCGGAAAGGGGCGCACGCTGAGCAACGAGGTAGGGGGCGAAGTGCTGACCCAGCAGAGCGCCGCTGGCCTGACCCTCAAACAGCACCGGACCGGAGTATGCCTCGATGGTTGGCGCAGTTGTTTGCTTGGTAAGCGTTTCGGCAATACGCCGCACATCGGCAAGCAGCTGCGTGCGCAACGGCAGATCGCTCGGAACCATACCGTAAGCGGCGTAGGTCTGCGCCAGCGGCATACCGTCTGGTGCCTGTGTGGAGGTGATGACCTCGAGTCCGGTGGTCATCTCAGTCTTATGCATCTCCATGCCCTCGGAGCTGAGATAGAAGGTCTCCTCGGGGATCACCTCGATACCCACGCGAGAGGTATGAATCGCGGGATAGTCGCGGAATACGGCACTCAGATCGGTGACCAATGCGCTCAGCTGCGGCAGATCGATGCGCACATCGGGCTGTACATCGCTGATGTTACGACCCGGGATGAGATAGTAATCCTCGGTAGTATCCTTCCGAGTACGGTTCTTCAGCGAGGCCACCTTCTTGGCGTAGATCTCCACGGCCTGCTTGTAACAGGCATCGGTGGCAAGCCAGAGCTCTCGACGAAGCGCCTCTGATGTTACCTCATACGGGATGCGACGGTTGCGGAAGCCCTCTTCATCGTCGCTGGATCCGAAGAACCCGAGGCTGACGTCAAAGAAGTTCGTGTTGTCGAACACTGGACCGCCAACACGAACGCGCACGGTGAGGCGCGCAACAATTCCGGTGTCGATATCTTCGATGGTCCCCAGCACGGCATGCAGGTTCACGGATCGGCGCACCTGAAGCAGATACTCCATGTGGTACGGACGCGGCAGGTCACCCAGGTGCAGCTCCGTCATGGAACGCTGCATCTCTGTGCGCATGGCATCAAAGACAACACGGGGATCGAACTGTGCCGATGACGTAGCAAAGGTTATGATCGCCAGAACAACGCGGGTAAGGGGCGTGCGGAGCATGCTCATGGCTGACCTCCGCCAGTGCTGGTGAGTGTGGGATCGGGGAGCAGCGGTGGCTTGGCCTGCGACTTCTGCTTCTTTTGCACTTCTATCGTGGAGACTAATAGGCTCGGCGAGCTTGCACTCACCGGCACACCACCGGATTCGGCACCGCAGACACCATTGAAGATGCCAAGGTCGTTTGCAGCCAGCACGATGTTGTTGAACGTTGTCAGCGGCGTACCGATAAGATCCACACCTCGAACAAGTTCATCAGGCCGCCCGTCGGCAAAGATTTTGAATACCACAAGGGGCTGCACATTGAACGCATTCGGAACCGTGCGACCCGTGAACGTGAAGCCCCCTTGAATGTCTTCGAACAACAGGCCGAATTCCTTGCTCTGACGTCGACACTCGGCACGCAGGGCGCTACGAAGGGAGTCGATCGAGACGGTCTGTGTAGCCTCAACGATAAGGTTGGACTGACGGGAAACCGTCCGTAGTCCCGGCTGACGTCTGCCGTGGCCGTTGGAGACCGGGAAGTCCTGAATGGGCGAACGCGACATCAGGAAACTCTTGAACACACCCTGCTCAACGGCCACAACGCGCTTGCCGGGGATGCCCTCGTCATCATACTCAAAGGCGCCAACGATGTCCTGACCATTGAGTTCCTTCTTCGTCGGGTCGAACACAACGTTGATGAATGCGGGCAGAATCTTCTTGCCGAGAAATGTCTTAAAGGTCTGGCTAGAGTTAACGTCTTTCTGGCGGTGCCCCTCGACGCGGTGACCGAAGATCTCGTGGAAGAACACGCCTGCGCTGCGTCCGGAGAGAATGGCCGGTCCCGAGTAGGTCTCCATCAACGGGGCCGTGCGGAGCTTCACACACAGGTCCAGCATCCGACGCAGGTCTTTCTCCATCTGATCCCGCGACGGCAACCGGTCCGCCGAATACGCCGAGTAGCTCTCATAGAGCGGCAGACTCATGCCGTCATCGGCCTTACTCTTGACGATCAAAAACATCTTTACGATCGGCTCTGAGGACACGATCATCGAACCCTCGGAGTTCACGAAGTACTTCACCAGCAGATCGGCCTGGAAGGACACCCGTCCCATGAGGACATGTTCGTGTCCGGCACAGAGTGAACTCAGATACCGCACGCGATCTCGCCACATGGCCGTGTCGAACTGGAAGTCCGTTGGCGGCGCGATAGACACATACGCACGCTCCCGCGACAGGTCGGCCGAGCTGTCTTCTTCGCGCACCTTCACCTGCAGATTCGTCAGCACCTTTCCGTAGCGCTCGGCAGCTGACTTGTAGGCCTTGTCGGTGGCCGACCAGATGATGCTGCGCAGAGAACGCTCGTCATCGCCCGACGGCATCTCCACGCCACGCGTGCCCCTTCCCATCTCAAAGGCCACTCCGCGAATGCTGCGCGTGTTGTCCAGCGCATGACTTCCTACACGCAAGTCCACATCGAGAATGCGACTGCGGCTGGTGGTGTTCACATCGATGCCACCCATGGTTGCCGTAATCACCGTGGTGTTCACTTCGGCAACGGCGTATGACAGGAAGTAGGGGGCTGGCTGCTTACCGGCAAGACCCGACATCGTACGATCGAGCTCGGCCTTCATGGCCCGCAGCACGGGTGGAGGGCTGGTCTGCGCCATGCCCTCGGCCGCCAGAAGCAGGGCCGCGAGTCCGAAGAGAAATATGCGGTTCATGTTACTCCGTAGGGGAGGAAAGGACGGACTTGGACGCCACATGAAGGTTGGCATCCAGCTCGTAGGTAATGGGCACGCCGGTGGCGATCTCGGTCTTGAGGATCTGCTCGGGCGTAAGGTTCTCGATGATCATGATAAGGGAACGCAGCGAGTTGCCGTGGGCAACAACAAGTACGTTGGTTCCGTTGCGCAAAAGCGGGGCAATATGCTCGTCGAAGTAGGGGGCTACTCGGGCGCGCGTATCGGCCAGTGACTCTCCGCCGGGCGGGGGCACGTCATAGGACCGACGCCAGATATGGACCTGCTCGGCGCCATACTTCTCGGCGGTCTCGGCCTTGTTCAGGCCCTGCAGGTCTCCGTAGTGACGTTCGTTCAGGGCCTGGTCTCGGTGCGTGGGGAGCCCCGTTGCACCAGCCTCTGAAAGGGCGATATCGGCCGTGCGGATGGCCCGCTTCAGAACTGACGTAAAAAGCACGTCAACGGGTACGTCGCGCAGAAGCACCCCGGCACGGCGTGCCTCGGCTTCGCCCTTGGGGGACAGATCAACGTCCACCCATCCGGTGAAACGGTTTTCGAGATTCCATTGCGACTCACCGTGTCGCAGCAATGTCAGTCGTGCCATGGCTTGATTTGTATGTCAGTGCTTGGGCGTGCAGAGTTCCATCAGAACTCCGCCGGTTGAGGACGGGTGCATAAAGGCGATCTGCATGTCATGTGCGCCCGGCTGCGGCTCTGTGTGCACAAGACGCACACCATCAGCACCGAGGCGGTCAAGGTCGGCCTGGATCGCATCGGTGCGAAAGGCCACATGATGGATGCCTTCGCCGCGCTTGGCAATGAAGGTTGCAATCGGCGATGTTTCCGACAGAGCGGCCGTGAGCTCAATGCGCACGCCGCTGAGCTCGAATGAGGCAACATCCACGCCCTGCGTAGGGACCTGCTCGCGGTGGAAGGACTCAACGCCGAAGATCTTACTGTACATCTGCATCGAGGCGTCGATGTCTCGCACGGCAATACCGATATGGTCGATCTGGGTGATCATGATGCAAGTGTTCCGGATGACATGATGTCGGCCGCCCGCTGAAGGTCAGCCGGCGTATTGATGCCGTGAAGTTCTTCCCACGACGGACCGCACCAGGCGGTGATGTTCTTGCCCTGCGCACCGAAGATGCCGATGATGTCCGTCAGGTAATACTCCTGCTGGGCATTGCTGTTATTCACCTGCGAGAGCGCTTCAAACAGGGCATGGGCGTTCACAACGTAGATGCCCGAATTGATCTCGTCAATGGCGCGCTGCTCGTCGCTGGCGTCCTTGTGTTCGATGATAGACTGCAGAGCCCCCTGCCCATCTCGCAGAATGCGTCCGTAGCCCGTGGCATCGGGAACGCGTGCTGAGAGCACCGTGGCGGTAGCTGCCGAGTCTCGGTGTTGCTGCACGAGGTGCTCCAGCGTTGACGTGCGCACCAATGGCACGTCTCCACTCAGGATCAGTACGTCACCTTCGAAGCCCTCAAGGGCCTGGTGCGTCTGCATTACGGCGTGACCCGTGCCCAGCTGCTCGAGCTGTTCGGCGCAGGTGGACGTTGGCGAATACTCGCCGACAAATGCGCGCACTGCATCTCGCTGATGTCCGATGATGACTACGATACGAGAGGGGGCCAGCGCTGCTGCCTGATCCAGAACATAGCCAAGGAGCGGCTTATCGAAGAGCGGCGTCAATACCTTGGCCCGCTCGGGGTCTCCCATGCGCTTACCCTTGCCGGCGGCAAGGATCACCACGGAAAGGGGCTTCTGCGAAACAGCGTGATCGGTCACGACAGCGGTGGATAGTGCGTGTAGGCTTCGACGCTATTCGACACGCCAACTGGCATGTTGTTGGCATCTACCAGCACCACGGTTGGCTGCCATGCTCGAGCTTCCTGCTCGGGCATGGTGGTGTAGCTGATGATGATCACTTCGTCGCCAACATGCCCCTTGCGGGCAGCGGCACCATTGAGGCAGATATCGCGACTTCCGCGGGTACCCGGGATCACATAGGTTTCGAAGCGCTCGCCGTTGTTGATGTTCACCACCGATACCTTTTCGTACGCGAGAAGGTCGGCCTGTTCCATCAGGTCCTCGTCGATCGTCAGACTGCCTTCGTAATAGAGGTCAGCCTGCGTGATGCGGGCTCTATGGATCTTCGATTTAAACATGATCCGGTTCATGCGTTCCTCCCGGTCCAGAATGGTTCCGACGTCGTGGTGAGTGCGGGGCAAAATTACTGGATTCTCCCCTGATTTCGGCCCCAAAGACGTACATCGCGCCCCCTTCGTACATTTGCGTCATGAAGATTCGACTATCCCAGATCGCCCACGCTCGCAGCGGCGACAAAGGCGATGCCGCCAACTGTGGCGTTATTGCCTTCAAAGAGGAATGGTATCCGATTCTGCGCGACCACCTCACGGCCGAGCGGGTGCAGGAGTACTTTGCCGGCATGTGTCATGGAACGGTAGAGCGCTTTGAGATGCCCAACCTGTGGGCGGTGAACTTTCTGCTCCCCAACATCTTGGGAGGGGGCGGCACCGTGTCTCTGAAGCTCGACGCTCAAGGCAAGACCGTGGCATCGGCGATTCTGATGATGGAGCTCGAAGTGCCGGACGGATCGTTACCGCTTGTCTGACGGACCCAGAGGTGTGGCGGTTCCGCAGCTAGCTTCGATCTGCGAGAGAATGGGGCGCATCCAGGACTTGACCTCTTCGCCGGCCCACTTGCGGTCCCACGTCTGCGTTACATCACTGCCATCTAAGCGCGTTGACACCGAGTACACGTCGATGTAGGCTGAGTCTCCGGTGTGCTGAATCCGGAAGGTTCGCACGAGAAGAGTGTAGCGATACTCGAGCTCGGTGATCGAATCCTGAGCGATGATGACGTTGGAGGCAGGATCACGGTCGACCACACTGTATCCGTTTTGTCCAAGAATGGACTCGCACGAAGCCATCCACTTTGCTGGATCCCGACGACACGCAAAGGTCATTGTCCGCTTCCGATCCATAAAATGAATCGCATCGCACCCCATGGTAGTGAGTGCTCCGGCAAGGACGGCCAGAATGACGATCGAGCGGACTGGTGACATTAGAATGGGTCCCCGTTGACAACAAAACCGCAAATTAGCACGATATCCCCGCAACATCACGAAGACTCACACCGACGAATGAAGCCTCACCACACATCCTGGACCGATGCCGCGGCACAGCTTGACGCAGAAGATGCGCTTGCTTCCTACAGCGAGCTGTTTGCCTTCCCACAGCGGAATGGTAAGCCGGTTGCTTATTTCTGCGGCAATTCTCTCGGACTTCAGCCTTTGCGCACCGAGACGCTTGTTAGTGAAGAACTCGATGACTGGCGCCGCTACGGCGTGGAAGGACACTTCCAGTCGCGACGTCCGTGGTACTCCTACCACCGCTGGTTTGCCGAGCCCCTTGCCAAGCTGGTTGGAGCTTTGCCACACGAAGTTGTGGCGATGAACACGCTCACGGTGAACCTGCACCTGATGATGACCTCCTTCTATCGTCCAACACCTAAGCGTCATGCAATTCTCTGCGCAGGGGGCGAGTTTCCCTCGGATCGCTACGCAATCGAGAGTCAGATCCGCTTGCACGGATTCGATCCGGCCACGTCAATGATCGAGATCGCTCCTCGAGAAGGGGCTTCAACGCTTACCACCGAGGACGTGCTCGAGGCCATCCGCACACGCGGACACGAGACGGCGCTGGTGCTTTTCAGTGGTGTGCATTTCTACACCGGTCAGTTCTTTGACATCGCCTCCATCACCAAGGCTGCGCACGATGCAGGCGCCATGGCCGGGTTCGATCTGGCCCATGCCGTGGGCAATGTGCAGATGCATCTGCACGAGTGGGATGCAGACTTTGCGGTGTGGTGCTCTTACAAGTACCTCAATGCCGGACCCGGTGCTGTTGCCGGACTGTATGTCCATGAGCGGTATGCCGACCGTGCTGAGCTGCCACGTTTGGCCGGTTGGTGGGGCAACGACGAGGCCACACGCTTCTCCATGGCCCATTCCTTTGTGCCGAGTCACGGAGCAGATGGATGGCAGCTATCCAACGCGCAGGTGCTGCCTCTGGCAGCACTGATGGCGTCGCTGGAGATCTTCGATCGTGCCGGCATGGAGCGCATTTCAACCAAACGCGATCTTCTCACAGGATTCCTTGAGCGTCTGCTTCTGGAAGTGATCGGAGATCGATCATGGATCCGCATCATCACGCCGTCTGACCCGCAGCAGCGAGGTGCCCAGCTGAGCGTTCATTTCGATCGCAACGGACGCGAGATCTTCGAACAGCTCATTGCCCATGGCGTCATCGTCGACTGGCGCACGCCAAGCGTTATCCGCATGGCGCCCGCGCCGCTCTACACATCGTTTGCGGATGTTGTCCGCCTTGCCACCACTCTCGAAACACTTCTGTCAGCACACGAATGAGCCACGCATCACCTACCGCCTCCAGTTACGTCGTCGGACGTCGGGCCGTTGCCGAGGCGTTTGCTGCCGGCACCACCATTGAGAAAATCCTCGTTGTCTATGGCATAGACGATGCCACCATGCAGTGGCTGCGCAGCGAGGCTCGTAAGCGCGATGTTGTGTGCTCCACAATGGACCGGCGCAAGTTCAACGACCTCGAGCGCTCGCTGGGTCTGGCCGTGAACGACGCTCAAGGCGTGATTGCCCTCAGGGCGGCACGCGAGCCCCTTACCCTTGACGAGCTCCTCTCGCAGGCCCTGGCAAGCGAGGCGGAGCCGCTTGTTGTTGTGCTCGATGGTATTACGGACCCGCATAATCTCGGAGCCATAGCAAGAAGCGCTCAAGGGGCTGGTGTGTTCGGGATGATCCTTCCCACGAAGTTCAGCGCGCCCATCACGCCTGCGGCCATCAAGGCCTCGGCCGGGGCCCTGGAAACACTGCCCGTTGCCAAGGTGGCTCGCGTGTCCGAAGCCCTCAAGTACTGCAAGGCCAATAGCTGGCACGTTGTGGGTACGGCACTTCCCGCCACCAGCGAATATTCGGACCAGGTGTACGATGGACCAACGCTCATCGTTATCGGCAGCGAGGGTGAGGGACTGCACCCAAGCGTGCGCGCTCTGTGCGACCAAGTGGTGCAGATTCCGATGCATGGTGCGGTGTCATCCCTGAATGCATCGGTGGCGGCCGCCATCGTGATGTTCGAAGCCCGCAAGCAGCGACGTCAGCGTCAGTAAGCCGCTTCGGCTATTTTTGTTGTTCTCGTATTCACTTCCTAGCAGGACCATCGACGATGTCGAATCACCAACGCAATGAACAGGAGCTTATCCGCATCGACAAGCTGCGCGAGCTCCGTGAGCTTGGTATCAATCCCTATCCCGAGTCGTTCGATAAAACGCACACCACGGCAGAGATCCTTTCAAGCTTTGTGGATGAGGCCCCCGAGCCCCTTGCCAACGTCCGCGTAGCCGGACGTATCATGTCGATGCGGAAAATGGGCAAGGCCTCGTTCTGCCATATCCAGGATATGCACGGCCGCATCCAGATCTATCTGAAGCAAGATGATCTGGGCTCGATGTACGAGAATCTTCGTCTGTTTGATCTTGGCGACATCATCGGTATCGAGGGATTCGTGTTCCGCACGCGTATGGGCGAGATCAGCGTGCATGCCAAAACCGTAACAATGCTTACAAAGAGCATCACGCCGATTCCGGTTGGTAAGGAAGAGGTGCACGAGGATGGTTCGGTGACGCGCTATGACGCCATTGCCGACAAGGAGCAGCGCTATCGTAAGCGCTACCTGGATCTTATCGCCAATCACGACATCAAAGACACGTTCATCAAGCGGTCGCTCATTATCCGAGCTATGCGCCGATTCTTCGATGACCGTGGTTACCTCGAAGTGGAAACGCCTATTCTGCAGCCTATCTACGGTGGCGCAACGGCACGTCCGTTTGTGACGCATCACAATGCGCTGGACATACCGCTCTATCTGCGCATTGCCGATGAGCTGTATCTGAAGCGCCTTATTGTAGGGGGCTTCGAAGGCGTGTACGAGATATCGAAGAACTTCCGCAACGAGGGGATGGACAAGACCCACAACCCAGAGTTCACGGCCATGGAGATCTATGTGGCCTACAAGGACTACTGGTGGATGATGGACATGACCGAGGAGCTCCTGCATACGATCGTCAGCGAAGCCTGCGGAAACACAACCGTCGAGTTTCAGGGCACTTCCTTAAGCTTTGCTCGCCCCTTTCATCGGGCAAAGATGTTCGATCTCTTTACCGAGCACACGGGGCTGAACCTGCGCGGTCTGTCGCGCGAGGAACTCCTTGCCGCTGCACGTTCCATCGATGTGGATGTCGATCCCAAGGCAAGTGCCATGAAGATCCTCGACGAGATCTTCAGCGTCAAGGTGCAGCCGCATCTTATCCAGCCGACATTCGTCATCGACTACCCGGTTGAGATGTCGCCCCTTGCCAAGGCACACCGCTCTGAAACGGGGCTTGTGGAGCGCTTCGAGCTCTTCATCATGGGCAAGGAAGTGGCCAACGCATTCTCCGAGCTGAACGATCCGCTTGATCAGCGCGAGCGCCTCGAAGACCAGTCGCGCATTCGTGCCGCGGGCGATGACGAGGCAATGGTGATCGACGATGATTTTCTCAATGCCATTGATGTAGGCCTTCCGCCAACGGCCGGTATGGGCATGGGCATCGACCGTCTGGTGATGCTGCTGACCAACAATGACTCCATCCGCGACGTTCTCTTCTTCCCGCAGATGCGGCCCGAGAAGACCGACAATGCGGTATCGGAGGAGTAGGCAGTGGGCTATCAACGATTCGATCAGGCATCTGCAGGGGTGGTGCGCCACTGGCAGCCCCCTACCGTAAAGGAAGTGCTCATTCACATCGGACTCATCACAGCAACGCTGGCCACCTGCACTATGGCCGGCACAGCTTGGGCAATGAAGAATCCGATGGAGATTGCCAACTGGGCTTCGGGTCTGTCGTATGCCATTCTTGCGATGTCGTTTCTTCTGGCGCACGAGTATGGACATTACCTGGCGGCGATGCGTCATGGCATTGCCTCGTCGCTGCCATATCTGATTCCTGTCCCGCCTACGCTCATGCCCTTTGGGACGTTTGGTGCGGTTATCCGCACGCGCTCCCCGATGATGACGCGCAACGAACTCTTCGATGTTGGCGTGTCGGGTCCACTTGCCGGCTTTGCGGCCTGCCTTGTGATCCTCATAACAGGGTTTATGACCTTGCCGCCGCAGGACTATCTGATGTCGATCCACCCCGAGTATGCGGTGTCGGGCATTCCTACCAGTGGACTCACCTTCGACAACACGCTCCTGTTTGAGCTGCTGCGACAGATCTTTGCCGATCGCGCCTTTGTGCCGCCGATGAACGAGATCTACCACTATCCGTTTCTCTGTGTTGGCTGGTTTGGTCTCTTCGTCACCTCGCTCAACATGCTTCCATTTGGACAGCTCGACGGTGGACACGTGCTCTATGCGCTCATTGGAAAACGTCAGCACACCATTGCTCGCTTTCTGTGGTGGAGCATGTTCGCATTGGCCATCCTGTGGCTCATCGGCCTTATCCATCAGCTGCTGGTAACCACTGCTGACGGCGACGCAACGTCCTGGCTGCTGTGGCTGAAGCACTCCATCGATCCATCTATTGCCGGTGCCATCGAGCGCTTTCCGTGGCTGTTTCAGCTTGGCGATGTGTGGGTGTTTTGGCTTGTCATGATCCGCTTTGTGATCAAGATCGATCATCCCGATGTGCCGTCTGATGAGCCCCTTAGCAGGGGGCGAACCATCCTCGGCTGGACGGCGATGATCGTGCTCCTGCTGTGCTTTGCTCCACGTGCCGTGTACATGGCGCCATGACGGAGCGTCAGCATACCACCGCTGCCGTGATCCTGGTGATCATGGGTCTGTACCTGATGCGTCTGAGTGCTGTGGAGATCCAACCGTCAATCGAGGGCGACGTTGCCCTGCGTGCCGAGGCCATTGTGAGTTCACAGCAGTGGATGGATGTGTCATCGCATGCCATTGGCGGACTCACCTCATCAGCTACACCTCCGCTGCCATCGTGGCTGGTTGCCGCAGGCATCAGTGTGCTTGGGCCCACCGCCATAGCCGTGCGTCTTGGAGCACTCCTTGCTGTTGGTGGGTTGCTCATTCTGACGTTTCTCATAGCCAAGCGGGTGGTTCCCTATACCCAAGCTCTTCTGGCAACGGCCGTTGTGGGCTTGAGCATACCGATGATCACCGTCGGACGTCAGATGACGCCCGAGATCGTCGCCACGTCGCTCGTGATGCTGGCGTGGTGGAGTGTGATCCGTCTGCTGGGCGCAAAGACGCCGACCAGCCGCATCGTACCGATGGTTATGTATGCACTTGGTCTTGGCGGCGCCTTGCTCACGCATCTTCCGCTGTCGGTGGTTGCTCTCTTGATGATTGTGCCCGCCATTCTGCGTCGGCAGACCCTTGGATGGTCTGTTGGTGGCGTTGTGCTTGGTCTTGCTCTCGGTCTGCCGTGGTATGGTGTGATGATCAGTCACCACGGCTCCGACTTCTTCCTTGCGCTTTCGGCTATAGCTTCCAGTTCGGGCGATATGTCAGGGGGCTTTTCTTCCGGCCCACTCGATGTTGTCGTGCTATTGGTCCTCTCCAGTCCCGTGCTTGCTGCCGCCATTCTCTGGGTGCTCTTTGGCATTCGCCATCGCGACATCCTTCCCGAGCGGTCGGACGTGGTGATGGTGACTGCCGGACTCTGGTTTGTGGTGATGATGATCGTGGTTGCGCTGTCGCGTCATCACACCATGACGTCCATCCTACCCGTGATTCCTGCCGCCAGCATCCTGAGCCTTGCTATGCTGCAGACCGCCATGCGTCGGAGCAGGCCCGGCATGCTGCTGATCACTCTTTCCGGCATCGCTCTGGCATGCATCGCCGCGCTCCTTGTGCACCTGCGCATTGTGCGCAGCGGTGCCATGGTGCTTGGTGTTGTTGGTCTTGCCGGCATGTTCATGCTGCTACTCGTAGCAACCTCCGCTGCCCGACGTCAGCGTTTAGCAGTGCGATTCACCAAGCCCCTCATCAATGCAGCTGTGGGTGTTACGGGGCTTGCAGCAGTTGCCACCATTCTTCTCGGCACGCCTTCCTCCGTAACCGGCGGACGCACCGTTGGTCTGCGCATGCTCGAGGACACGTCGGTTGCGCGCAGCTTTGTGTACCTATACCATCGCAACGCCCCAACCGACAACATGAATGCGCAGCTGGCCTGGTACACCCGCGGCTGGATGAGCGGCCACAACCCGCGCTACTCCTATCAGCCTCTTGCCATGCCTGCTGATGCGATCGACCCATCAGTTGTGCGTGCCGGTATTGGCGCTCCGTGGATCGTGTACTACCATCCCGGCAGTGCCAAGGATATCAGCTCCGAGATCTTTGAACTTCTCGACGCAGACTACTCCGTTGCCGAAGACACCAAGGACTACGTGCTGTTCGAGCGCCGGCTGAGGATGAGGGATTAGAGACGAGAGAGTCCCTAATAGCCCCGGGCCTTGGCCCGGGGTACGAGAGACGAGAGACATGTAGGGGCGAGACGCAGTCTCGCCCGTTGCCACCCGTCATCCCCGCGAAAGCGGGGATCCATCCGTCATCCCCGCGAAAGCGGGGATCCATGTGTGATTGCGTCATCCCCGCGAGGACCCTCTGCCCCGTCACTGCGTTCGGGGCCTCCGGATGACGCCGCCGCTATTTTTTGAATGTATCATCACGCACCACCGCGCGCGAAGCGCTCTGTTGTCTTTCCATTTGACGATGTGCGCGATCTTGGATACGACGTATATTGTACGCACAATGTACACACATCAGGAGCATATTATGTCAGCGACCGAACGATTTGCATTGCGCATGGAGGAACGAGACAAGAAAAATGTAGCCAGAATGTCCAAGAAGCTTAAGGTATCGAGCTCTGAGTTCGTCAAGCGAGCCATCGATCATTACATCCGTTATCTGACAATTCTCGAATCCGAAACCATCACGCTGACGCGAGAGGAGTTTTCAGTGCTTCGAGAGCTCATGAATTCACAAGATGAACCGAACGAGCGTTTGCTTGCTGCGGCAAAGGCGTATCGGAAGTTTCAGGCTAAGAAGTCGGGCGGGGAGGGATGAGTGATCACCACTGCATTTGATGCTGAAGTGCACGATCGCACTTCGTTCGGTTGCGGTGTCGATAGCATCAACGGATTCCTAAGGCATCAGACGACACAGTGGATTCGTAAAGGATTGTCGTCTTGCTGGGTATTAGAGTCGGGCGATACAAAGAACATCATTGGTTTTTATACGTTGAGTGCTGCGGCACTGTCATGTGAGGATGTCGAAGTTGTTGGCGGACGACATCTTCCTAAGTCGATTCAGATTCCTGCTTTGCGAATCGGACGGCTAGGGGTTCATTTAAGCCACCAGCGAAAGGGTATTGGGGAAGCGCTCCTCATCGACTCATTGGAGCGAGCAAGCATGATGGATGCGGCGTGGGCGTTTGTCATTGTGGACGCGCTTGACACGCATGCCGCGGCTTGGTACAAAAGGTTCGGATTCGTTGCCATAGGTCATGATGCGCTTCGACTCGTTATGGCCAGAGCAACCGTCCTAAAAGCCCTAAGATGAGCTTTCCACGGCCTTCGCGGGAATGACGGTGCTTTCGCGGGAATGACGTTGGCCCCTACTGCATCTCATACAGCCGATGGTACACGCCGCGGTGGGCGAGGAGTTCGGCATGAGAGCCGTCTTCGACGATGCGGCCGTTGTCGAAGACGAGGATGCGATCGGCATTGACGATGGTGGAGAGACGGTGGGCAACGATGATGGCAGTGCGGCCAACGAGGGCATCATCGATGGCACCCTGGACAAGGCGTTCGGACTCAGTGTCGAGGGCGGATGTTGCCTCGTCGAAGAGCAGAATCTGTGGCTGACGGTAGAGGGCGCGGGCGATGGCAATGCGCTGACGCTGGCCGCCGGAGATGCGCACGCCGCGGTCTCCGATTATGGTGTCGTAGCCATTGGGTGTTTCGCGAATAAAGCCGTCAGCATGAGCAATGCGCGCTACCGTCTGGATGCGCTCCATGTCCAGTTCGGCATCTCCGAGAGCAATGTTGCGGGCAATGGAATCGTTGAACAGCAGCGTCTCCTGCGACACCACGCCGAAGAGACGTCGGTACGCACCAAGATCGAGTGTGCGTATGTCGGCCCCATTCATGCTGATGGTGCCCGAAGTTGGATCATAGAAGCGCATGATCACATCCAGGGCGGTGGACTTGCCGCTCCCTGATGCACCGACAAGGGCAACCTTTTCGCCGGGGTGAATGGCGAACGTAACGTTGTTGAGCACAACGCGCTCTCCATAGGAGAAGCTTACGTTGCTGGCTTGCAGCACCGGCATTTCCACAGGGGGCGCGCCATTACCACCAGTAATGGTTGGGGCCGTATTGAGTGCTGCAGCAACGTTAGCGCCGGCAGCAATACCGCGTTGCATGGCGGCGATCGTGTTGACGATGGCGCTGATGGGTTGCATCAAGCCGAAGAGCAGAAAGAGAAACGTCATGAGGCTCGATGGAGCAATGATGCCCGCTGCTGTGTCCATGCTGCCGATGTAGAACACGGTCACCAAAGCCATGATGCCAAAGGTATCGTTGACCATTGGGATGAGTCCCATTACGCGGGCGTTTCGCGTTGATCGGCGAACAAATGCCGCTGTTTGTTCGGCAAAGCGCGAGGTCACAAAGCGCTCGATGTTCATACCCTTAACCACGCGGATACCGAAGACCGTCTCCTGCAGCGTTGAGGTGTAATCTGCCTGTGCTGCCTGCAGACGGGCGCCGTAGGAGCGCAGAAGGCGTGTGGCCGTGCGGATAAGCAGCAGTCCGATCATCGACACGCCGATGGAAATCGCCGTCAGCTTGATGCTGATAAGTCCCAGAAGAGTAAGGTAGATGACAACCGTGGAGACCTCGCGCCACATCACCGTAATCGAGTTTATGGTCGCGTGGTTCAGCACATTCACGTCATTAGTGAGCAGCGAGATGATATCACCCGCCTTGCGCTTCGAGAAGAAGTCGAGCGATTGATCCGTGATATGATTGAAAAGCGCATCACGGACGCGCTTCATAATGCCTTCCTCAAGGCGCGTGGAGATGACGGCGCTGACGTACTTGGTAAGCCCCCTGACAACGAACAGGCCTACGATCACAAGACTGATGGAGCGCAGTGACTCGCTTCTATCTCCCGAGGCAATGAACGACCCTAGCGTGTCGTTGAAGATCTTCATGAACCCTGATGCCGGTGTCGACCCCGTTGGCAGGGGGCTTGAGCTAGCACCGAAGAGCGTGCGGAACACCGGCTCCACCACGGCAAGGATCAGCGCATTGGCCGTGGAGAAGAGCAGATTGGCAATGGTCGAGAACACCACCAGCTTCCATGCCGGACGCACATACGGCAGCATGGTGCGGGCCAGACGGCGGACCGTGAACTCAGTGGCGGCAGGGGAAGATGACATGTTGGGGTCAGCGGTTGAGCGTGCGTTGGTACTCGCGCGCATAGCGCGAGACGGCCTTTGCCAGTGATGAGGCGATGGTGGACTGCCCCTTTGGAGAGGCAAGATACTGCGCATCGCCGTTGTTTGAGAGGAAGCCCGTTTCGACGAGGACGTTTGGCATACTGGCACCGACCAGCACGAAGAAGCCGGCCTGGCTTACACCACGGTTGGCAAGAGGACATGTGGTGGTCACTTCATTCTGCACCGATGAGGCCAGCAGCTCGCTGAAGCGCACGAACGAGCGTTGCGCCATAGTTGCTACGATGATCTGATCCTCCGTCATAGACTTGTAGCGTGTGGAGCGATCTTCAAAGCGTACGGAGGCGTTCTCCCGCTGCGCAACGCGTGCGGCATCGTCATTGCGTCCCGGACGCAGGATATACGTCTCGCAGCCATGCGCGGGATGGGGCTTACTGGGCATGCTGTTGCAGTGGATGCTCATGAAGAGCTTGCCGCCGGCATCGTTGGCTATCTCAGTTCGACGATACAGTTCGATGAACTCATCGGTCTCACGGGTCATCACCACCTTGGTCTTGGGCAGTTCACGGCGCAGAGCGTCACGAAGTTTACGAGCGATGGCAAGGGTAACGTCCTTCTCGAACG
>VEQR01000099.1 GCA_018883125.1 Candidatus Kapaibacterium sp. | reverse complement strand
TGATCCAGCGATGCCGTGTACACAAGGCCGAGAACGTTGCTTCGTACCTACCGAAGGATCAGCAGGCCAGCTGGAAACGCAAGCTGTATTCGGCATGGAAAATCGATGACTTCCGCGCTGCCAAACTGCAGCTTTCCTCCTACGTGGAAGAGCTCAAGAAGATCAACCCGAGCGCCGCTCGATCGCTCTCCGAAGGGCTCGAAGAGACGCTTACTCTTCAACGGATCGGCATGAATGCTCTGTTCGGCCGATACCTCGGCACGACAAACCGCATTGAGAACCTGAACAAATGCATGGAACGCTTTACACGCAACGTCAGCCTTTGGTCGGGTGCAGACCAGAGGCTCCGATGGGCTACCCTGGCCATTTTGCACCACGAACCACGCATGAAACGAATTGGCAACTTCCCCAAAATCGATCTGCTGGGTGAAGCTATCTTGAAAGAACTTCGTAAATCGAAACGCGCGTCAGCCTCGTTGTAATTTCAACTGAAAATTGGACGCTGCCTAATCAGTAATCAGTCATCAGTCATCAGTCATCAGTAATCAGTCATCAGTCATCACTCCTCACTATCTTCCCTCATGGTAAACCTCACACAATACTCACACGGTGCCGGATGCGGATGTAAGATCGCGCCGGCGGTGCTTGACGGAATACTTCAGTCTTCCATTGAGATGCCGCATGATTCGCGGCTGATCGTTGGTAATGCGTCCAAGGATGATGCGGCAGTATATGACCTGGGCGATGGCACGGGCATTGTGAGCACAACGGATTTCTTCATGCCCATCGTGGATGATCCGGTGGACTTTGGACGCATCGCCAGTGTGAACGCCATAAGCGATGTGTATGCCATGGGTGGACGTCCGATGATGGCCATTGCGATTCTTGGGTGGCCGATCGATACCGTCCCAGTGGAGGCCGCGCAGCTTGTTCTGGAGGGGGCTCGCATGGCCTGCATGGATGCGGGGATTCCACTTGCCGGTGGACATTCCATCGATAGTCCGGAACCGATCTTTGGTCTGGCGGTTACCGGGCGCGTGAACCTTAGTCATTTGAAGACCAATACCGGTGCGCGACTCGGAGATGTACTTTTTCTTACAAAGCCCCTTGGCATTGGAATCCTGACGACGGCGCAGAAGAAGGGAATTCTTGCTCCGGAACATGCTGCTCGTGCGCGCGATGTGATGTGTCAGCTGAATCGCGCCGGTGAGACGTTTGGGACTCTGCCCTACGTGCACGCAATGACCGATGTGACGGGCTTCGGATTGTTGGGTCACCTCCTTGAGCTCTGTGAGGGGGCGAATCTTTCGTCCGAGCTCGTTGCCGATGCCGTGCCGCTGATCGACCGTGTGGCGCTGCTCGGCTACCTTGAGCAGAAGTCATTCCCTGGTGGGACTACGCGGAACTTCAACTCGTATGGACATCACGTCTCAGAGTTGTCAGAGACCCATAAGTATCTCTTCTGCGATCCGCAGACCAGCGGTGGACTGCTTGTGTCCGTTGACCCGCTGCACGTTGATGCATTTCAAGCTGAGGCCATCGCTATGGGGCTTGGCAATCTGCAGCCGATCGGACGCATGATCGCCAATGGTGGGAAGCGCGTCGAAGTGCGCTAAGCCCCCTAAACGTTAATCCTCCCAGTCGGCAATGAACACGTTTGTGTCGCGCGTGCCGTTGTTATTGCGATTGCTCGAGAACACAAGCTTCTTCCCGTCAGGCGAGAACATCGCAAAGGCATTGAACATGCTCTCCGTGGTGATCTGCTCAAGCCCCGTTCCGTCCTCACTCACCATGTAGATGTGAAAGTCGTAGCCGCGCTTGGAGGCGTGGTTGGACGAGAACAGGATCTTCTTTCCTGATGGATGATAGTAGGGGGCCCAGTTGGCCTTGCCGAGGTTCGTGATCTGCTTCATGTCCGAACCATCAACGTTGCACGTGAAGATCTCCATCTCCGTTGGGGCAACAAGTCCCTGCGCCAGTAGCTCCTTGTACTCACGCGCGGCACTGTCGGTCTTCGGACGTGATGCCCGGAACACCAGCTTCTTGCCGTCGGGCGAGAAGAAGGCGCCTCCGTCGTAGCCGAGCGTGTTCGTTACCTGACGCTGATCCGTACCATCGACGTTCATCGTCCAGAGCTCAAGGTCGCCGCTGCGATCGGACGTGAAAACGATCTTATCGCCCTTCGGAGACACGGTCCCTTCAGCATCGTAGCCGCGGGTGTCGGTCAACTTCTTTACGATCGCACCCTTTTCGTCGGCCACGTAGATATCGTACGTCGGCAAAACCTGCCACAGATACTTTCGGTCCGACCGAGGAGCAGGCAATGGAGGACATTCATCACCGGCCTCATGGGTACTGCCGTAGAGAATGTGTTTGTTGTCCGGCATGTAATACGAACACGTTGTGCGCCCCTTGCCTGTGCTGATAAGGGGCGGACGATACGTCGAATCGAGCGCAGCGGAGATCGTCAGCGCATGGATCTGGTCGCACTGGTGACCCCACCGTGTGTAGTTGCTTTGAAAAGAGAGCTTGCTGCCATCGGGACTGAAATAGGCCTCGGCATTGTCTCCGCCAAAGGTCAGCTGGCGAATATTCCTGAGGTGGGGCTCCGTTGCATGGGCCGTTGTTACGGCGGCAGCGATCGCCAGGGCAAGGCCCATCTGGCGTGTAAAGGTTGCGCTAAACATGGCTCGAAGCTACGACATCTCCGTATTTTTGTGCCCTATGCCAAACAGTGAAACCTCGAAGCGTGGGTTCGATGTCCTTCGTGACCCACGCCTGAATAAGGGCACAGCCTTTACCCGAAAAGAACGCCAGGAACTCGGTATCGTTGGTCTGCTTCCGGACATCGTGTCCTCGATGGAAATGCAGATTGCTCGGATCGAAGGTCATGTTGATTCCCTAACCACCGACCTCGACAAGTACATCTATCTGAGTGACCTTCAGGAGAGGAATGAATCCCTCTTCTATGCGATGCTCCAGAAAGATCCCGTCAAGTACATGCCCATTGTGTACACACCAACTGTTGGCCTTGCGTGCCAGACGTTTGGTCGTATCTACCGACGTCCGAAGGGCATGTTCATCAGCGTGCGACACCGTGGAATGATGGCCGAGGTGCTGAGCAACTGGCCGGAAAAAGACGTCCGCTGGATCTGCGTCACCGATGGCGAGCGCATCCTTGGTCTTGGTGACCTCGGAGCGCAAGGCATGGGAATTCCGGTGGGGAAGCTTGCTCTGTACACCGCCTGCGCCGGCGTACCGCCGGATGTTGTTCTGCCGATCATGCTTGATGTGGGTACGAACAACGAAGCACTGCTGGAAGACCCTTTCTACATCGGCATCCGCCAACGTCGTCTTCAGGGACAGGAGTACGATGACTTCATTGAGGAATTCGTAACAGCCGTGCAGGAAGTGTTCCCGAAGTGTGCCATCCAGTGGGAAGACTTCGCTAATCCGAACGCAAGCCCCATCCTCGAGCGGTATCGCCACCGAATCTCATCGTTCAACGATGATATTCAGGGCACGGCTGCCGTGGGCGTTGCGGGCGTTATCGCTGCCACGCGCATGAAAGGCGAGCGCCTGCGTGACCAGACATATATGTTCCTCGGTGCCGGATCTGCCGGCATCGGCATCGCCGAGCTCCTGTGGCGCCTGATGATCGATGAGGGGTGTACCGAAGAAGAGGCGCGTTCAAAGTGTTGGCTGCTCGACAGCAGGGGACTCGTGGTGACCTCGCGAACGGACGTGCCAGGAACACAGAAGGCTCCGTATGCCAAGGAACTTCCTGAAGTCGCAACGCTTATCGATGCTGTGCGCGCTGCACGTCCAACAGTGCTGATTGGCACGAGCACCATGGCCAAGGCCTTCACACAGGACGTTATCGAGCACATGGCCTCGTACTGCGAACGCCCGGTCATATTCCCGTTCTCCAATCCAACGTCAAAGAGTGAGTGTACCGCCGAAGAGGCCTATACGTGGACGAATGGCAAGGCCATATTCGCCAGTGGAAGCCCCTTCAAACCGGTAGAGATCAACGGAAAGACCATCCACCCAGGTCAGGGCAACAACGTCTATATCTTCCCGGGTGTGGGCCTTGCTGCCTATGCTGTGGACGCCACGAACATTCCCTACAAGACCTTCGGTGTTGCGGCACGCGCGCTGGCCAGCATGGTGTCGGATGAGCAGTTTGAAAAGGGGCTCATCTATCCGCCAATGTCAGACATCCAGAAGGCAGCCAAAGTTGTGGCCGTGGCCTGCGCAGAGTACTTGTTCGATGATGGGCATGCCGGGGTCGCACGTCCAGACGATATCGTTGCGCTTGTCGAGAGCCATATGTGGAGACCTGTGTACTAGCGTGCAGACCAAGCTCGATATTGCCCGCAACTGGCTGCCCCGATACACGGGTACAGAGGTGGATGCCTTTGGTGACTACATTCTGCTGACGAATTTCCGAGGGTACGTTGATGCGTTTGCCGAGAAGTTCAACGTCGAGGTCAGGGGGCTGGATCGCCCCATGCAGACCGCTACTCATGGAAACCTGACGATCATCAACTACGGTATTGGTTCGCCGAATGCTGCGCTCATCATGGATCTGCTTGTGGCACGTATGCCGAAGGGTGTGCTGTTTCTGGGGAAATGTGGCGGACTGAAAGACTCAACGGAGATCGGGCACTTCGTGCTGCCGATCGCGGCCATTCGCGGTGACGGTACGAGCAATGACTACTTCCCTCCGGAAGTACCGGCCCTGCCGTCGTTCAAACTTCACAAGTTCGTCTCCGATAAGGTGCTGATGTTCGGTCAGGAGTATCGAACCGGTGTGGTGTACACCACCAACCGGCGGGTGTGGGAGTGGGACGAGTCTTTCCGACGTCGGCTCCAGGACCTCAGCTGCTTGGCCATCGACATGGAAACCGCAACGGTCTTCATTGTGGGCCACAAGAATGGTATTCCTCGCGGAGCGCTTCTGCTGGTCAGCGACGTGCCGGTGGTACCCGAAGGCATCAAGACCGAAGAGAGCGACAAGCGTGTGACGCATGAATTCGCTCAGCTGCATTTGAACATCGGCATCGAAGCAATGCGCGAAATCGGTATCAAGGGCGAAGAGATCAAACATTTACGATATGACTAACCTCCGTCGATCCGGCACGGGGCTAATGGCTCTCGTCATCCTGACGATGACCGCGAGTCTTCGTGCCCAAGGCCCCCTGCGCAGCGGACCCATGGTGGGGCACGTAGATATGCGAAGCGCATCCATCTTCGTTCAGACCCTAAAGCCGGCATCAGTCGCGATACGCTACGTGGATTCTGCATCGAATGCAACGTTCACAACAGCGGCGGTGCGCTCAGCAGACGAGCAGGCGAATTGCGTGACGATCCATCTCGATAGTGTGGAGCCGGGCCGAACCTACCGATATAGCGTCCTCGTTGATGGTGCTGAAGTACGCCTGCCGTTCCCGAGCGTCTTTCGCTCCCGACCAATTTGGCGCTACCGCGGCAAGACCATACCGAACGTTACGATCGCACTTGGCAGCTGCCACTATGTGAACGAGCCCGGCTTTGAACGGTTCGACTCCTCGGGAGTAGAGAAGGGATACGGCACACCCACCGACATCTTCTCGTCGATCCTTTCCCGACGTCCGGATGCCATGCTATGGCTGGGCGATAACGTGTACATGCGCGAGCCCGACTGGGGATCGCGCGGTGGCATGCTCAAGCGCTATTCGCACACGCGCGCGTATGCTCCTGCTCGCCCCATGCTTGCCAACGTGCCGAATTATGCCACGTGGGACGATCATGATTATGGTCCGAACGGCTCCGACAAGAGCTGGTGGATGAAGAACACGGCATTAGATGTCTTCAAACTGTTCTGGCCTAACCCGTCCTATGGCATCAAGGGGCTTGATGGTGTGACGACGAGCATGGAGATCGCAGACGTGCAGGTGTTTATGCTTGACGATCGATGGTACCGGAATGCAAATGACCGCATCGACCAGCAGCGCCGGATCCTTGGAGAGCAACAGCTACAGTGGCTCATCGATGCACTGGCATCCAGCCGAGCCACGTTCAAGATCGTTGCCGTTGGCTCACAGGTCCTGAGCGACAACAAGCGTCGGGAGGGTTTTGAGCGTTCAACCTTCGAACGGGATGAGCTCCTGCAGCTCATCACCAAGAACAAGATTCCGGGCGTACTCTTCGTCTCGGGCGATGTGCACTTTGCCGAGCTCTCCAAGCTCGATCGCGAGGGTACGTATCCCATTTATGAGCTGACCTCATCGCCCCTTTCCGCCGGACTCAACACGAGTGCACTCTACCGCGAAAACTCCCGCAATGTTGCCGGCACCGAATACGTCGGCCACAACTTCGGCCTCATTTCGGTGCAAGGGGCTAAGGGCTCGCGCATCCTGACGCTCTCGATCATCTCCGCAGATGGCAAAGAGGTGTGGAAGAAGGAGATCGCAGAGAAGGAGCTGAGTCGATGACTGGCATTGTCATTCCCGCTGAAAACCAGAGCAATGTGAAGGGGAAAGCGGGAATCCATTGGCTGTTCAGCGTTGAACCATGATCTGCTGAGTGGATACATCTCTACCGGCGCGAGTGACTGCATGGTAGAGGCCGGGGGGAAGCTCCGAACGTAAAAGAAGGGTTCTTTATCGTTGGCTTTATCATCGGAGTATCGAGATTCCTTGTTGACTCGATCGATCCGGTCTCCCTCGTCCCAGAGTCGAATCCACGAGACCCGTTTCTGGAGCACACCCGACATGATGCCCGTAACTGATCCCGGAAAGTACGCGATGTCCGTCAGAACCATCGAATCATTGGTGAGGATCGAACTGGCACTCGCCCTATCCCATGTATCACCGCCGTCGCGCGTAATCGACAGAAATCCGTCCGGGTTATACATGTTATTGTGCAGAATCAGCCCGTCTCCGGCGTCATTGAACGCCATAGCCCGCACTGTAAACATCCGGCCTGCTTTGCTGGGAATAGGCTCTCGAGTGTTCCACGTAGCCCCCTCATTTGTCGTGCGTGCTAGGTAGGACGTATCCCCAGCGATCATCCACGTTGAATCGCGCACGAAGGAGGCACGAAGGAGTCGCACCGTATCCGGTGCGCGCCCGGCTGTTGG
>VEQR01000098.1 GCA_018883125.1 Candidatus Kapaibacterium sp. | reverse complement strand
GTGTGTGGCTAAATGCCACGTTCTAAGGCATTCAACTTTAGCACGCCATGGATTTACTAGCCCCGGGCCTTGGCCCGGGGTTGGAAATATTCGCCATTGCCCATGGATTCCCGCTTTCGCGGGAATGACGTGCCTGCGCCGGGGCGACGTGCGTTCGCGGGAATGACGTGCCTGCGCCGGGGCGACGTGCATTCGCGGGAATGACGTGCCTGCGCCGGGGCGACGTGCATTCGCGGGAATGACGTTACCGTTCAGACGAGCCTCCATCCGAGCTTCTGATGGTTCCTGATTTCCGCAAGGACTTCCGCTCCTCCGAAGCAAGACGTCTTTCAACCTTCTTCACATCCTCCTCGGCAGGCAACGACTCTGGCCGTATTCCGCGTTCCAATAGCGTTTGACGAACTGCAGTATTGTTCGTCACGTGCTCGCTCGAAATTGTTGCTTCGCTATTCATTCCGTGATAGCGAGCATTGTAAATCGTAATCTCGGTGGCAAAGTCCTTTGCTTTCAGAATGATTGTTGGTGCAAAGTCAGCCAGCGGCCTTCCAGATGGAACATGCCATTGTTTTTTCATGGCCTGCGTTGATCTTCGGAAAAGAGCCTTGTCGCCATTGGCGCGAATAATCGCAAAATCGTTGTTTCCTCCCGTCTGCTCTATGATGACAGCGGAAAGTTCTCCTTCAGTGACGCTCAGTTTCTTCCGGGCCGATACTCTTTCGGATTCCAAGAGACGCTGTTCTATGATCTCTGCCCGCCGCGTTTGAACCGCGAAGTAGGTTTGAGCAAACGCAATCTCCGGCTTCTTGGGATCTCCGTTCTGCGCAATCAGATAGCAGGCATAGCGACTAAGCATGACATCGGAAATTTCCTTCGAAGCCCCTTTGGGCATGAGTATCGTTTTCCCGACGTCGGCAAAATGATCTTCAACTGCGTGACCGGAGACCTTGCAAGAAGTCTTCGCCTTCGAAATCACAGCGCTGAAGTTATCCCACTTCGAATATCCCAGAAGTGTCTGTAGGTCGCGTGCGAGCCAATAGTCAACGCCGGATTCTGTATACAATGCATATTCTTCGAACGACTCGGTAAGACTGTAAATGAGCTCTGCCTTCACATGACCTCCTATATGTTTCGGGATTTGAATATGAGATGCAACTATCATCTCAGAGCTCTATGAGTCAGGCTAACCGCAAAACGTGACGCCGCTTAATGTCCGTATTACCAGCGAATCAGTGATTTGACGGCGTCATTCCTGCTTGCCCCCTCGCTATGCTCGGGGATTCAGCTCGGGGTTTCAGTTCGGGGTTTCGCGGGAATGACGCTGCCGGTATTGCTTTGAATGAAAATCACCAAGCGCGAGCGTCATCCCGACGTCCGCTTGATTGCGATTTGGGTGTATAACATGTTAAAACAATTGTGGATTTCACGAGCGGTGCACGTGCTATGTTCCTGCTCCATTTAGCAGCCAATACTGTTTGTCGATAGTGCGCTGTGTTGCACACACAACGCGATTTTATTCCCATATTTTATGAAAGGAACCGCCATGAAACGGTTCTCACCTCTGCACGGGTGCGACGTCGTCTTTCGACGCACGATCCTACCTATTGCTATTTGCTTGGCCACCCTTGTGGCCGTTCCTGTCGTACGGAGTCAATGCCTAAAGCTGACACTCCCTCACGATCCACCCTCGGGAAGGTTCAATCCCGATTCGATAATGGCGGACACCTGTTACGGTGAGCGGATACGAGGAGCAGATCCGGCGACAGGATGGACCCGATGGTATGCGAAGAAGCATTTCGAAGTCCATCTAGATCCGGGTTTCTTGAATCAGTCGGCCCAGCCGGATGTTGAAGGCTACTACGACATAGATGATTACGACACCGCCCATACTGACTATCAGACATGGAAGGATCTGTCGGACCAGTCCGGTGGGATCTACATACGAAGGATGTTTCCTTCTCTTACGGACACTTCAAACACACTCTTCTGCGCGTGGGAGTTAGCGTTCAAGTCCCACGTACGCATAGACACAGCAGAGACCATAATACGGGGAATGGGATCGTGCCGTTATGTAATGTATTCATGGAAGTTGATGAGCCAACTGGGACTAGATTCCGATCCAGCCATGAATCCAAAGGCCTTGGGCAGCCAAATAGCAGCTCCCGGAGGCATAGGCGGCGGCGCGTCCGTCGCTCAACAAGAACTCGGATATATGGCGTCTTTATACGAGATCGATGTGCCAATGGCATGGCAGATCACGAAGGGTGATCCTGCGATTGTAACCGCAGTATCAGACGGTTTCGATGCCAATGCAACTGCACACATGGAGAATCAGGATCTGCACCTTGCAACAGGCAGTTCAAAAGGTAACTTTGTGTATTTCAACGGTGCCAAGCTAAGGAAGCTAACTGACAAAACAGGCAACTTCCATGGTTTTAACATCATTCATCAAATCGCAGCGGAGGAGAATGGTAAAGGATCTGTTGGGGTTGCACCCAAGTCACAAGTAGTCGCAATTGATCCATCAGAGAACACTGCGCTTATTGATGTACGTACCAATCAGGCTGGTATTCAGTCTCCCCATGTGATGAACTGTTCATACACAGGCGGTAACCTATCGAGCCCGCAAAACTCCATACCGGCTGGAACAGTAGTTGTCGGAGCCCTGTCAAATTTTGAAAAAGATAATGAGTACTCCACCAGCATAGTCCAGTCCGATCCAGTTGTTTTGGAAGAAAATGAGGGTAAAGGAGATTGGCTCCTTTACCAGTACATCAACTATACCGCCACACCCGGAACGACAGTTTTCAGAGACCCAAATGATTCCCGCAAGAGCTACAAGGTGATCACCGCGGTCGGATATAACATTGGCACGGGGTCGATCGATCGAATGGTCTGCAATGGTTATAACCAGGCACTACAACGTGGTGTAAAGTTACTAGATAATATGAACTTCTCGCCGCGTATCGAAAAGTTCCCGGCACTGGATAACCCTTTGCGACTCTCCATCCAAATGGAGACCGCATTGGATTTGATTGTGCCATACTCGCAGGGCCTTAGTTACGAGTTCGACCGTGGTTCCCAAAAGATCAATTACGTAGGTGGAGGCCACGGCAATTCATACGCCATACCCCTAGTGTCAGGTGTTGCTTCCTTGATGAATGCCGTTCACGAGCGCTTGGGGGTGATTGGTGTGGACGTGCAACGGCGGGTTTATGACATCATGACGTTTACAGCTGATAAGATCCAGGATCCCGGCTTTTCGATGACGATTAATCAGGCGCTGGAGGCAGCACGAAAAAGACAACCTATTCAAGCTATAAGCCCATCTGGACAGTTTGTGAATGCAAGAGTGGTTGAGATACCCAACAAGTACATGTTTACAGCCAAAGCTCTCCAAAATGAACAATGGGACATCTACGGGGAGAACAAGCTATTCAAGAAGATTTCACTCAACGGAAAGGCTGATTACCGTGCCGATCTCTCCCTGAAAGACCCCAAGGGTCGTGATCCCCTCAAGCGGTGGTGGGGTAACCGCGTTGGATTCGGCAGGTTGAACGCATTCAGATGCGTGGCGCATTCAATCCCCGAGGTGGTGAATGGCACGTCAAACGTCAAGCAGAAGTACGATAACGGCGAGCAGCTCCTGTGGAATCTTGCCTATGACGTCCCTGGCTCTGCGCGCAAGTTTCTGCACCTTGGCAAGTTCAATAGCAATGGTCGACGAGTCTTGGAAGACGGCGGTGATCGCCCGGCCGATGAGCCCGAGTACCGCAACAACAACGGAACAACGATCGTCAACACAAATCTGACCGTCGGAAATGCACAGACGTTGGTCATTGACGGCATCGTTGGCTCAACGTCTTCCAACGCCAAGATTTCCACGAGTGGAACAGGAAGGATGCTGGTTACGGGCTGGCTGCAGAATGTTACGCTCAGCGGTAACATCCATGCCACTGACTTGCGGGCATCCCGCACGCAACCGGGCGGTGATGCCGTGGTGTTTACCGGCGCCGACAACAACCCGTCGGTTCTGCATGACACGCTCTGGGTAAGCGGCAACAGCACCATCGTTGTCGAAAGCGGCACCCTTGAGATGATGCCGGCCTCGGTGATCATCTTCAAGGACAACTCGAAACTCGTCGTCAAGCCCGGTGCTACGTTGCTGATGGGCCACGGCGCCAAGATCATCGATCAAAGCAAGCAACGTGGAGCAGAATACGCCGTCACCCTCCAAGCCGCAGCCGCAGGCAAGCAGGGCGGCAAGCTCGTGATTCCCGACAACACGGAACTGGCAATCGTCGATGCATCTGTCAATCTTGAGAAAGGGGCTGAGCTTTCCGTTGGCAAGGCATTCCGGGTCGAGGATACCTATCCCGTTGTCAATGTATTTCTGCGTCAGGTTGTCCTGCAGGACGGAGGCATTCTCTCTACCGCTGATGGAGCGATCGTCCGTCGTACAGAAAGTGCAATGGTCAGCAATCTCGTCGTAGCACAAGGTGCCAAACTCACGTTCCCCGTCGGAAAGATCATCAAACTCGACCTGTCGGTGGATGTCCTCACCGGTGGAACACTTGAGGTGCCTGCCGGAGCTCAAGCCAAACTCGGGTCACTGAACGTGCGCAGTGGTGCCAGCCTGATCGTGCGAGGAAATGCTCAGCAGGGCAGCGGCATTCTGCATCTGCTCGATGAGACGAATGAAGTCTTTGGCAAGCTGATCGTCGAAGGTCTCGCCGGTAGCAGCCGAACTGATACCAAGAGCAGAGCCATCATTAAGGCCGCTCAGGAGACGTCCGACCTCTGTGCGGGACTCTACAAGGTGCCGATCGTGACACTGTCGATCCGGCCGGATAAGGCAGTCTTCCCGATCGACCTTTCGGTGGATGGCAGCCAGGACCTGGACAAGAGGCTACGTTCGTATCTGCATGCCCAGAATGCGATGTTCGAAAACGTCTTTACCACGGTGGAGAATGTGCCGTTTCTTGAGCGTGTGGGCGGCGCTCTCAAGGCATCGTCGATGAACAATGTGATCTTCGCTGCCGACCGCGACGTGTTCATCAAGGCCAAGGATGGGTACAATTCGAGCGCGAGTCTTGAAGGAAAGTTCCGAAAGGTGGAGCCAGTCTTACTAAGCGTCCGTTTCGACAACGCAGCGTTCCGAAAGCAATACGACGCCGAGCGCGCGAGAGTGCAAACACAAACGGTGCAAGGCTACTGGTTCCTTCGCCCCATCGTCAACTCGTTGGATGTCAAGAATAGCGCGTTTGGCGATAACAAGGGCACTATTGAGTTACGCGTCACCGACAAGTATAGGGAGCTGAAACAAGTTTTGATTGAAGGAAAGGGCGGCGACTACCCCGTTAAGGGGCTAAGCGCGAGCATTCCAATCTCGGTATCGGATTGCGAGTTCGCGTGCCTGCTCGCTGGCATAGAGGCACGTGGTCGCGGTACGAACCGCTTCTATCGGAACAAGTTTTCCGGACATGGCAACGGGCTGCAGCTGGAGAATATCTCTGCAACGGTCTGTGAGAACACGTTCAGCGGCTGCGTCAATTCGACATGGTCCAAGGGAGGAACGACAGACATCTTCAACAACACCTTCGGCGGAAAGATGAGCAGTGCCCAAAACAGTGCTCTGAAGTCCGGCACCGTTGAGTACATCGGCTCGGCATGCTTCACCGCCGAAGGCGCACGCATTCGTGTCCTGAGCAACGAAATGAAGCTCTACGGCACCGCCCTGCACGCCCAGTCCGGCAACATTGCCGCAAATGATGAAGGGGTGATGCAGTTCAATCTTGGCGGTCCCCAGCAGATCGCTGTGCGCGGACGCAACAAGTTCGACAGGACTGGGTATGAGTCTGCAACGAATCGATATCTGCTGATTACGAAGAGCAAGCAGGAATCAGACATCTTCTTTGATCGAGGTACTGCCATGATCTCCTGCGGTAAGTCGCTGTTCAATTCTGATCTTCGTTTCAATCAGTTGCAGAAAGAAAAGGAGACAGGTACGATTACTGTACTTGTCAAGACCAATGACTTCGGTGTGGACATTCTCGATGACATACGACGAAACAAGGACCAGGTCTTTGTGCAGGGCGAGGATCTCAGGAATGGTCAATATCCGTACGAAGCACCGTGTGGCTTTGCCATCCGGAATCGTGTCGAGCTTGACTGCGCTCCATGGCCGAAAAATGTGCATGATGCCCGCGATCTGATGTCAGTGCTTGGTGGGGCCAATCCAGGTAATCCCGTTCGACTGCCACTTCTGGTTATGCCTGCTGACTCGGAACTTGATCCAGCGTCAGCAAGTGGTCTCTTTGCCATGTCGCACATGGTGGTCGCCAGCGCCAACGTGGATCCGGAAACGCGGATGGACTACCTGGAGTTTGCCGTTCGGTCAGCCCGTGAACATCCGAGCAGTGATTCGGCGATCGATGCGCTTACCACAACACTTGCCGGAGTGTCCCAGAATCAGGCTCTTTCGATAAGTCTTCGAGAAATGGCCAGTCTTGAGTGTGCCCATCTGCTGGCCGAAACAGGTAATTATGGACAGGCGCGACAGTTTTTGCAGACCGTCGATCCGTCGGTATTCGCTGGCTTCGATTCACTGAGTGTTTCGCTGTACAAGGAAGAGCTTCTAGTGCATGCCGATACCGTGCTCACCGCGTCGCAACGTGATATAGCCTTGGCCAGCATCAGCTCGCGGCTTGTCGAGCATTCGAAGCGCGCTGAGCAAGGATTCTACAAGGAGTCATTGGGCGGACGGGGCCAGACACGTGTTTCCTATGTGACGGATCTTTCCGTCTCTGTGTACCCAAATCCACTGCGCGACAACATCGTTGTCCGCCTGGATGCTGCCCCTGATCCGACGATGCGGTCACAGGTGGATATCCGTGTGCTGTCTTTGGCCGGTGCCGTGGTATGGGATCGACGATTTGCCGGAATGGACGTGGGTGACGAAGTTGTCCTCACCGATTTGGACTTGCAAACGGGCTCCTACATCCTTGAGGCTATCTGTGGCACATCCCGATCATCCACGATCATCTCTGTAGTTCGATGAACCCAACGACCACTCTGATGTTGCAGTGCCTAGCCGGCCTGCTTCTGCTTGCCCCGGCCGCTGACGCGGCCCGGGCAGGCAGGGCGGGCGGCATATTGGGCGTGGCTCGCGTGGCCGATACGCTGAAAGCTGATTCAACG
>VEQR01000191.1 GCA_018883125.1 Candidatus Kapaibacterium sp. | reverse complement strand
CTGGACAGTAACGGGACATACCAAACACGCGTCGGCAGTCATTCGCTCTCGTATTCCTCACAATCAACAGCTGGCATGATCGGCATCGGAATTGAGCTTCGCTCGTTGAGTATCATTCCATTCATTCATGTCACTTCTATTCGCCAAGCATCAACCGTTCTTAGGATGAGCAATGAGCAGCCGTCAGATGACATCTTACCGGTTCATCCGGGATTTACCTATGAAGACAACGGTCGTACCGTCGTTTTGCAACGTCTTGGAGTTCAGGACCATACATCGACGGTCGTCTCTGCAGGATTGATGTTCGGCTACACGGTTACCTACTCAGTCTTTGGTGTAACCCTAGACAACAGCCTGCAGGCTTACGGCATGTCTGGGCTATCATCGATACACCAGCGATACACCACCAATCTCTCCTATGAGGTCGGAGCCCGGATATTCATGGGCGTTCGGCTCTGAGCAGTTGCGCCGGGAGCTGAGACTGCGTTGGTCGCACTCACGCATCTACCCGACCAGCGTTCGCAGTGTGTGGAATCCACACTAAACATGAGCACTTGAAACTGCAGAACGTTGGCGTTATCAGTTAAATCAACGGCCATGTATATTTTCACCCGTCGGCTCTGATCCGTACCATCAAGGTGATTCTATGAAACACTTCGTATGCCTCGTATTGGCCATGCTATCTGCCAGCTTCAGTTCGGCTCAAGTATCTTTCTCCATCGGTGCGGCCGGAGCCCTGGCGTCCATGTCCATGAACATCGACTGCAGCAATTGTAGAGCTTCGAGCTCCGGTAGCCCAGAACGATTTCGTAGTGAAAGTGGCTTTTCCGGAGTCCTCGGTAGCGAAGTCTACGTTCGTATCCCCATTTCTGTGTCGATGCAGTTCATTGGATTGCTCGGACTCGGAACTTCTTCCTCGAATGCTCGTTGGACGTTGGCGTCAGACACCCTACCAACGGTGAATCCTGCCACTGGTGAGATCGGCAGGTCAATCACGAATACCACGGCAGCACATGACGATCGATCACAGATGATCACCGTTGGAATCGGTCTAGAGGCTTCATCGTTCTCGGTGATACCGTTCGCTCGAGTTTCGTTCATTTCGTCTGCTGAGCTCCTGGCGCTATATCGCATCATCGAGCCGCACGACGCGAGGTTCATCGGTGGACCAGATGTTGAACTGCTGGACTCGGGTAAGAGCAAGGTTTTGTCACGCTTCAGAACTGAGCGATACTCATCACCAGTAGTTGACGTAGGCCTGATGACAGGATACGCCTTCACCCACAGGCTTCTTGGAATTGAAACGGAGACCACACTCCAGGCCTTTGCGCTGACTGGGGTTTCGACGATATTCGATGATGGGGCTGGCCGCACAGTAAGAAGGGCGTATGAGTTTGGGGGTCGACTCTACTTTGGTGTTCATCTGTGACGAATCGAACTCCGCGGAATCCTCGTTACCAGAGTCAGCCACGGGAGTGCCCCCTACCCGATCACCATACGCAGTGCATCGGAGAGTCGCTCAACGTTGACGATTGGGCCTGAAGAAACGCCCCGTGCCGGAGCATAGATGCGCTCAAGGCCAAGGCGAGTAGATTCGGAGACGCGCTGATCCAGATGCGATACGCGGCGCACCTCGCCAGTAAGACCGAGCTCGCCCACGAACACCACTCCTGAGGGAAGGGGCTGATCCGTTACGCTGCTGG
>VEQR01000027.1 GCA_018883125.1 Candidatus Kapaibacterium sp. | reverse complement strand
GTGATCGATGGCTCACACGTGCCGGGACATCTTCCGTTGAACGTGTCGGAGCTTGATGCGGATTTCTATACGGGCAATTGTCACAAGTGGATGTGCACTCCAAAGGGATCGGCGTTCATGTGGACGTCGGACACGTATCGCGATGTACTTCCACCGCTGGTGGTGAGCTGGGGCGCACAGATCCCTACTGTGGGTGATGGCCCGTTTGTTGATGAGAACGAGTTCCTCGGTACACGAGATCATAGTCCGTTCCTCTCCGTACCCTTTGCACTCGAATGGATGCACTCGCACAATTGGGGGGCCGTGCAGCAGCGCTGCCGGGCGTTAACCAGCGAGGGAGTCGAAATGCTTTGTGCAATCGATGGGATTCGTTCAATACGGGAAGAAGGAGCCGATCCCATGCTACAGCTTGGAACCGTACTCCTTCCTTCGAACGTCGATGTTATGTCGATGAAGAACTGGCTGTACGATGAACGCCACATCGAAGTGGTCGTTCACCAGTGGCTTGACGTGCCGATGCTGCGCTTCAGCGTTCATGCGCACACAGCTTTATCTGACATTGAAGCTCTCGCCACAGCGGTGCGAGAGTACCTCGGCAAACCTACTTCGTGATGTTCTTCTCGTTGCGGATATGCGCAACGAAGGCTTCCATGAAGTTGAGTGAATCCGGCAGATTCAGGCTCATCACGCCCCCTCCCTGCACTTCAATGTCGACGTAGATCTCTGCAGTATTGAAGCTGCAGTTGACGCGAGCATTCAGGATGTCGGTGTAGGAGATGTTGTGTTCGCCAAAGTGCAGAATGTTCATGGCGTTGTCCTTTCGGTGAATGTGTTACAATGTTCCGAACAGGCGATCGCCGGCATCGCCGAGTCCGGGCATGATATATCCAAGTGAGTTCAATTCGCGATCGAGAGCGGCACAGAAGATGGTTACGTCGGGGTGGGCCTCTTCGACTGTCGCAACACCTTCCGGCGCGGCGATCAGGCAGGCTGCCATCAGGCGATGATGTGGCAGGGGGCGAAGCATGGACAGCGTAGCGCTCATACTGCCGCCGGTTGCCAGCATCGGATCGAGGACGATGAACGTTGTGGCCGGATCCGATGGGGGCAGGTTTCGATAGTACTCGTGAGGTTCGAGTGTTTCCTCGTTTCGCTTCAGGCCAATAAAGCCAACCGACGCCTGCGGGCAAAGTGCGAGAAACGGATCTAGGATTCCCATGCCGGCACGCAGGATGGGAACCAGTACAACATGACCGTTGATCACATCACACGGGGTGGTTTCCAACGGAGTGGCCACGTCGACCTTATGCGATGGCAGCGCATTGAGTGTTGCCGATGCAAGATGAAGTCCGATGCGATGAACGGCCGAGCGGAACACGTCGATCGGCGCATCCTTGGCACGAATCGTCGCAAGGTCGGTTGAAAGAGCCGTTCCGGTGAGTATGACCGCCATCGTTAGAACTTCGGGAAGAACAGGATCGTAAGACGTGGGATAGAGTAGATCGTCGAGATATCCGCTTTATCCTGCGAAAGCTGCCCAGTGGTTGGGTTTACGTGCAGAAGCGTACCAGACGTCGGGTCATTCGGGTCACTCGTGGTGTTGGCAGGATTGTACCATACCTGGCCTTTGTCAAAGGCGTCTACGAAGTGCGTTTTCACAACCTGATCAAGATCCTGACCGAGCATAATGTTGAACCGGACGTTGAACATTGGATAGAATGTGCCGAACGATGTGGGGATCGATACTCCTGCACCGATGCCGGCGATGATGCCGATCTTCGAGGTCTGGACGATGCCATCGTCCGTATGGGCGTAGGAAGCGCCGATCTGGGGAAGGAAATTCACCTTGTTATACGGATTCAGTGCATACAAGAATGACGCTTCGGCGATATTGGTTGTGATAATCGGCAGATTGTAGAGCTTTTTCTTGCTGTCGTTTCGGGTGTTGATGTACGTGGCTTCGATCATCAAACGATCCGATGCCTGAAATGCGACAGTGCCCCCAACACTGAGGATCGAGGGGTAGGAGAACGACGCGGTGGAATCGAGAGTGGTCCACTTCGGACGTGCCGATGCATCACGTCCGTAGAGCTGACGATACACGCGACGTTCCGTGATCGTGTTGGAGCCGGCGCTGATACCAAAGCCAAATGAACGGGGCTTTACCAGGCGGTTCCATGAGGACGAGTCGATACGATAGTTCTCAAGTGCCCTTTCATAGTCGGAATCCAGCTCATACTTTTCTTCGTCTGGAGGCGTTGGTTGGGCCACTGCCGCAGCTGTAAGAATGAAGAGCGTAGCTACCAGTCCAAAAAAGGTTCGGGCAGTCTTGGTAGTGGTTTCTATAACCTCTGAAAACGTCATACCGGTGATCTCCGCAAATTTTTCAGCAACCAGCCGCACATGCCGCGGTTCGTTGCGCTTGCCTCTGTGCGGTACTGGTGTCATATATGGTGAATCGGTTTCGAGCATGAAGCGGTCGCGGGGAACACGATGCAACACGTCCTGTAGTGTGAATCGGGCAAATGTGATGTTGCCGGTGAAGGACACATGAAAACCGAGTTTCACGGCCCTATCGAGCACATCCACGCCGCTGGAGAAGCAATGGAGCACGCCTCGAAGCGTGCCGTCCTGCTCCTCTTCGATGATCTTGAGCACGTCCTCGTCGGATTCCCGATTATGAACGATCACCGGCAGTGAGCGTGTCTTTGCGATCCGTAACTGCTCGCGAAAGTACGACTTCTGCGTCTCAGGAGAGCAGAAGTCGTAGTAGTAGTCGAGCCCGATCTCCCCGATGGCAACCACCTTATCCTCATAGCTCTGGGCCATGACGTCGTCGAGATCCCGATGAGTGCATTCACCTGCATGATGCGGATGAATGCCAACCCCCCGCACCAGCTTTGGGTGCGCGTCCACAACGGACTTCAGCTGCCCGCGGGTCGTGGGCTTGATGTCGGGCACCACGATCATCTCCACACCGTCGTCAAAGGTCCGTTGCAGAACCTCCTCACGGTCGGCGTCGAAGGCCTCCGTGTCGATGTGCGCGTGGGTGTCGATCATGCGCCGAGTTCGTCAAGACGGGCAATGACCTCGTCCACGTGCCCCTTGACCTTGACCTTTTCAAAGGTGGCCACGATCTTGCCCTTCGGGTCGATGATGTAGGTGGTGCGCTCCACACCCATGTAAGTGCGGCCGTACATGGACTTCTGCTTCCAGGTGTCGTAGGATTCGCAGACAGCGTGGTCCTCATCCGATACGAGCGTAAAGTTCAGATCGTACTTCGCTTTGAATTTATCGTGCGAGGATGGCGAGTCGGGACTAACGCCCACAACACTGACGCCGCGCTTGGTGAGCGATGCCATCGAATCACGAAAGTCGCAGGCTTCGGCTGTACAGCCCGATGTGTCGTCCTTGGGATAGAAGTACAGGACAACCCACGACCCCTTTGCGGAAGCCAGAGAATACGTTCCACCGCTGTCGGCAGGTGCCTTGATTGAGGGGGCCTTCGTTCCGTGTTCCAGTGCCATGATTATGCTCTCCGTGGTGCCGTCGACCGACGGGCACCGAATAGTTCGATGAGATGTTGTTCGATCGGAAGGATGTTCTCGCTCCGACCAGGTGGTTCGGGCACCGCGTCGGCAACAGATGATGCTGTGTCCGATGAGACAGCGGCAGATGTTGTTGTCGCTGCGGCGGTCAGGGGTGCTGACGGCTGCGGTCGGGAAGACGTAACAATGTGAACACCGATGCTCGCCCCATAGGTGGTTGTCAGATGCTCCTTAAGCGCAACCATCGAATCCTGCAGACGCTGGTACATTACCTGCGAGCCCGTACGAAGCACAATGCCAACATCTGTAACGTCGGCCGTGACGAGCTGAGAGCGGACGGATTGCCCAACAAACGACAGGTGCTCGGGCAGGGTGTCGATCCATTGCGCCCAGCGCCGAGCCAAGTTGCCGGTGGAGAGTGAACTCACCGGCGCAGGGGCCGAGCGCATCACCACCGGGTTGCCGATGCGCACCGACATGTGCTGCGCAGAGGCAACACCGCCAACGAGCGACTGACTTGTTGTGCTGGGAATCGTTGATGGAAGGGGCGGTACAGGACGTTGGGCCGTGGCCGGATTTTGCAGCGCTGCGAGAACCGTACCGAGGTCAACCGTAGAGTCCATGCCGGCTAGCTGCACCAGCGTGAACTCGAATCGTACGCGTGGCTGCGGCGGGTGCTGACGCAGAGCCGATTCACCCTGGGAGATCAGCGTCATGATGCGCAGAACATCGGCCTTGGTGAACTGTGTGGCTGCTTGACGATAGCGCTCAAGATCCGCCTTGGATGCTTCGATGAGCCCCGTTCCCTTGGTGGTGATCACCGTGAGAATGTTGCGGAAGTGATCCATCAGGCCAATGAGGCACTCTTGCAGATCGTACCCGCGCTGGATAACGATGCGGGACTGCTCGAACATTGTCGGAATGTCGTGATTGGCGATCGCATCACTCAGAGCAAAGAAAAAATCAGCATCGATAAACTGCAACGCCCGGCCAAGTTCGGCGATGGTGATCGACGTTCCGCAGAACGACACCACCATGTCGAAGATCGACTGCGAATCTCGCATGGACCCGTCAGCCTTTTTGGCGATGGCGATCAGTGACTCTTCATCGATCGAGATCTTCTCTGCATCGGCAATGTGAGCCAGATGACGGGAGATCGTTTCGATCTCCATGCGGCGAAAGTCGAAGCGCTGACAGCGGCTCAGGATCGTGGCAGGAACCTTGTTGATCTCGGTGGTCGCAAACACGAAGATGAGATGGGCAGGGGGCTCTTCCAGCGTCTTGAGCAGTGCATTGAATGCCGCCGTGGAGAGCATGTGCACTTCGTCGATGATGTACATCTTGTACGCACCGGAAACGGGAGCATACTTGACGTTATCACGAAGCTTGCGAACGTCGTCAATGCTGTTGTTCGACGCACCGTCGATCTCGACGATGTCCATGTTCCGACCTTCAAGCATGTCGGTGCAGTTCGAACACGCATTACATGGCTCCTGATTCACAGGATTCAGGCAGTTGAGAGCCCTGGCCAGAATGCGGGCGCACGTGGTTTTGCCAACGCCCCGCGGACCCGTGAAGAGGTAGGCATGGTGCACTCTCTTCATGGTAATGGCATTTTTCAGGGTTGTCGTAATATGCTCCTGACCCACCACGTCTTCGAAGCGTAGTGGACGCCATTTACGTGCGGTAACGATGTATTGCTGCTGTTCTGACATGACGTGCTGCGGCGAAAAATTCAATCTGCTAAAACCCTCTGCCATGCCCAAACTTCGACCTCGAAACGTTGTCCACGCTATCGTGGTTGCGCTGTGCCTTGTCTCGGCGCAACGCCTTTCGCCTCAACAGCTTCCATCCGAGAATATTGATGTTGGCGGGAGAAGGCTTTCGGTGCTTTCCGGGAGAATGATCATTCGGATGCGAACGGCCCGAACCATTGCCGATGTCGATGCCCTGCTGCCGAATGGATTCCGAGCGGATGGACAGTTACTCCCTCTCGAGCAGTCTGAATGGTTCCGCTTAGGCCCCCTTCGAATGGTCGACTCCTCGGCTTCTGCCATGCGTCAGCTGGGGAGTAGATCCGGCGCGCCGGACCTGCGGTCGGCTGAGGACAGGCTAACGCGCACGTTCACGGTACGTTTTACGGAGCAGCGGAGCGTTTCATCGGCAATCGCCGCATTGACGAAGGCCTCGGCAGAAGAGATCGAGCTTGCCGAGCCGTGGTACATCAACACCGTAGGCGCGGCACCGAATGATCCCCTCATGATGGAGCAGACCTATCTGCAGACCATTCGCCTTGCGCAAACCTGGGAGGTGTTCCGCGGTTCGGATACGATCACTATCGGGATAAGCGATGACGGGGTGTCGCAAACACATGAGGACCTAGCGCCAAACATCGCTGTCAATACAGCCGAGATTCCGAACAACGGCATTGATGACGACGGCAACGGTTACGTTGATGATCATCGCGGCTACAACTTTACGTGGCAGCTGGAGACCGGGGAACCCGGCACCACAACCAGTAATACATCCTTCGGTCACGGGACAAAGGTTGCCGGCATAGCCGCCGCGGCAACAAACAACGGCCTTGGTGTGGTCGGTGCTGGTCTTGCCTCGCGGTTCTTTCCAATGAAGACAGCCCTCAAGGATGGCGGTGGGATCGTCTTCGGCTATCAGTCCTTGATCTATGCCGCACAGCGAGGCTTCGAGGTGGTCAACTGCAGCTGGGGACTCGTCAAACCGGAGTCGGCCATCGACCAGTCGGTGATCGATTACTGTTTGGCCAAGGGTACGGTTGTTGTTGCTTCGGCCGGTAATCATGGTGACGATGGCATGGGATCGGCATTTCGCGATCGCAATTTCCCTGCGTCGTACGACGGCGTGATTGGTGTTGGTGAAACCACTCCCGACGATTTTGTGGTCTCCTCAAGCGGTCTGGCCCGCAACAGTCGCATCATGGCACCGGGTAACGGAGCATACACCACCGATGCAGGGGGCTCCTACGGTTCCAATGGAGTGATCGGAACGTCGTTTGCCTCGCCAATCGTTGCCGGAGTTGCAGCGGTTGTTCGTGCGCGATGGCCGCAGCTCACACCGAGGCAGATTGCCGCGCACCTGTGTCGGACGGCGGACGATATCTCGATGAAGAACAATGCCATCGCCGAGTTCATGGCTCCGCGCGTGAATATGTTTCGTGCGGTTACCACGGAGCCCCTTACCCGGCCATTCATGCGCGTTTCCTCGGTGCGCCAGAGCGTGTCGTCGGGATCGCCTTCGAATCGATTCCGCGCGGGCGATACGCTTCTTCTTGAGTTTGGGATCAGCAACGATCTTGCACCGGGAACGGCCGAAGTGGAGACGAAGATCGTGGATGCCAATGGATGGATCTTGCGCGTTCTTCGTGAACGAGACGACGTTGGACTTGTCGGCACAGGCGCAACGGTATTGTCGCGTCCATTCCCGTGCGTCGTCGAGGCCATCGGTACGGGACCGTGCGTGATGCGCATTGACATTGTCGGTGACTCGGCAATCGATCGCGACTGGTATTACGTTGAACCGCCGGCAGCGATTGCCCAGTTCGCCAATGATTCACTCATCTACTCCATGGCGGATGATGGAATGGTAGGCTACACGTCTGTTACTGAGCAGCGCCAGGGTGATGGTTTCGGCAAGAAGCCGTCGTTTCAGCTCTTGTCACCGAGCGGCTTTTTCATGATCGACGCCAGTGACCGATCGGTATCAGCCTTTAAGAACGATCCTCCCTACACATCCGATTTTGTTGCGACCAAACGTTTTGATGTTGTGCCCGATGCAGCCACATGTCGGATGATGGATGAAGCAACGACGAATCCGATCGGTGTGGTGGTGACGCAGAACTGCACCTTTCCGACGAAGGATCAATCGGCTACTATCTGGACCGTTACCGCAACGCCTCGCTTGGCAACATTGTCAGGCTTGGCCGCGGGGTATCTTCTCGACTGGGATATCGGCACGCGTGGTCGTTCCAACCGCATCACCACCGATGCATTGGCGCTTCCTGCACCATTGCGCTCGAAGAACAATGCAGCACATACGATAACACGTCTCGGCTTTCCTGTGGCCGTTTGTGTGGCTGCAGTCAGTGAGGACCCGACTGATGCGGCGCAGTCTGCGGGCTTCCTCTATAGTGCCATCATTGACGATGCGGATGGGTTTACCCATGCCGATCGTGTCCGCCTGCTCACCAGTGGAACAGGCATTAGCGAGACTGGTGAGGGCGATATCAGCGGCGTTATCGGGATGCTGCGCAACAAGCCCCTTGCCGTTGGAGAGTCGTGGACATTTCGCGTTGTGATCACCGTTGGTGCTGATGATGAATCTGCCAAGGAGCTGATGCGCAAAGTTCTTGCATCCGTTTCTGTTGGCAGTGATGACACTGCTGGTTCGATGCAGATCTCTCCTAATCCTGTGAACGCCAATGCCGTGATCTCGAATGTTCCATCAGCGGTCCGATTCACCATCGTCGACCAACTTGGACGCACGCGATTGAGCTGGCGTCACGATGGCACCAATGAAGCTTCCATCGATGCCTCCATGCTTGAGAAGGGGGCCTATTCTGTGCTTATTGAGCTTGAGGATCATTCCATTCAAACGCTACGGTTCATCCGATGAGAAGCATCATCATTGCCCTACTTCTGCTCGGCGCCGCAGCGCCGGGCGTTGCACAGTTTGATGCGTGGCCGGCTGAATTGCCGCACCGCCCTGATCCTGTTCTCAAGGGTAAGCTCAAGGTGCGTGTTGCATCTGATTACGCCATGCAGGCGCAGCAGGTACTCACGGAAATGGGGCTTCGCATCATCCGTCCGATGTTGCCGTTCGAACAGTCGCTCACGTTTGCACTGGCACAGCAGCGGATGCTACCGAATTCTCGGCGGATGAATCTCGACGAAGCACTGCTCGTGGAGGAGCGTCTCCTTCGTTCGTTTGTGGTAGAGTACGAACATCCACAGATCCCCCCGGAGCAAATGATCTCTCGGCTGCGCGTTGGCTGCGGTCCGATCGAATGTGCTGCCCCCTGGTGCATTCAACAGCTATGTGCAGAACCCAACGATCCGGAACGTGGGCGACAAGACCTTCTGCGGACCGTAAGTGCCTATGCAGCATGGGATGTTGAGTCGGGTAGCGATTCGGTGATCATCGGCATCATCGACAGCGGTGTGCGCACGGAACACGAGGACCTCGTCGATGCCATTTACAAGCGTACGTCCGAGATTCCCGGCAATGGCATCGACGACGATGCTAACGGGTACATCGATGATCATCGGGGCTACAACTTTTCGTGGAAAGAGGATTCGACTGCGGCCGGTGACGCCTTCAACCCAGATAACGGTCACGGCACAGGAGTAGCCGGACTGTGCGATGCCACAACCAATAATGGCCTTGGCATAGCCGGGCTTGCCGGAAGGTGCCAGATCTTTCCGTTGCGCACTATGCCCAAAGGCACAACAGGTATCGTGTTCGGCTATGAAGCGTTGATGTACTGCGCCCTGAACGGGTTTGATGTCGTCAACTGCTCATGGGGCGGACAATCACCGTCTTGCATCGACCAGGACGTGATCACCTATACAATCGCCCGTGGAACGGCAGTGGTTGCCGCAGCCGGCAATCACTATTCCGCATCGCCGTTCTACCCTGCCGGCTACAAGGGCGTACTCAGCGTGGGCGTTGTCGATGCATCGGATAACGTTGTTCCGATGACTGGAAGAGGACCAACAGTTGACGTTATGGCTCCCGGACATTCAAGCTGGACAACTTCGAACAATGGCGGGTATGACGGGTTCTGCTGTACGTCGGGATCGTCTCCGCTTGTCTCTGCCGTTGTGGGACTTGTTCGATCGAAGCATCCTGAACTTGGTCCGTTGCAGGCCTGCGCAGTTGTGCGCGATGCTATTGATGAAGCACCGTGGGCAACTGTGCCAGCAGAGATCGACCGACTGCAGCTGCCGCGTGGACGCTTGAATGCATTCAAGGCCGTGGTGGCGAGTCCGGATACGCTGGTTTCTATCGAGGTTGACACGATCGAACTCGCCGCTAAGAGCGGTTCGCAACGCTGGAACGTCGGCGATACGCTAACGGCGCGTGTCGGTCTTGTCAACCGGCTTGCACCGTGGACGGTAAAGGTGATCGGCGTGGATGGTATCAGTGGAATAGGACGAGATGCGCTGCGCGCTGTCTCCTCGGCCGGGATCATAACGCAGCAGCAGATCGGTGTTGGAGAGCGATTCTTCCTGCCGTCTCAGGACTTTGTAGTGTCAGCCGAAACGGATACGGCGGCCTATGTTCACATGCGTCTTTTCGGCACTGACCGTGCCGGGGCAGCGATCAACCGCCGCTACGGCTATGCGGTAACGCCGGCACCGGCATTCACCACGCTGGCCAATCACGATATACGTGTGAGTATCGGAGACCGCGCTCGCATCGGCAACACCGACCTAGAGCGCGGTCAGGGCGAAGGACTTCGCTTTCTCAACTTCTGTGGTCAGCTCTACGAAGGGGGCCTGATGGTTCATGCTAATGGGCGCACGGTTGATGCCGTGCGTTCGCTCAAGCGTAACAATGACCATTTTCGTCCGGTGAAGCGCTTTGCGGGTCGGCATGCTATTACGGGTGTCGTCAGCGATGCCGATGCACCTGACTCACTTCGCATTGGGGTGGAGGTTGAGCTTACCGTTGAACTTGACTCGGCAAAGAATGTTCTGCGGGTGGACATTACGCTAACCAATCGCAGTGATACAACGCTTCACGATCTGGCCGCCGGGTGGTTCTACGATTGGGATCTTGGAAGTCAGCCCGCTCGCAACAGAACGTACCGGAATGGATCATTCCAGGTGGTGTCGGCAGTTGGTGAACGCCAGCCCATGGTGGTCATGTACAACGATTCCCCATACAGCGATGGGCGTGTGATCCAGGTAGGTCTGGATAACACCACTACCTACGCCGGCTTCGCTACCGAAACCAAGACCGAGATGCTGAAGAACTCTGAGCGCTTCAACTACGAGGATATTAATGACGTTGCCACGATCTCGGGTATGCGCTTTGAAACGCCCCTTCCTCCCGGACATCGCCGCTCCTTCCGTCACGTGGTTGTTATCGATACCAGCATCGCCGGTATCACGGCAGTTCTGCCAGGCGAAACGTGGACGTCCTATTATCGCCCAACAGACACGCTCTTTGCAGCGGTCGGAACCTCGCCCGTGTTCCCCAATCCCGCATCCAGCGTGGTGTACGTCCCCGTCCCAAGAAGCAACGGTCCTATTCCTATCGACTTTATCGTGAGTGACCTTACCGGCCGCACCGTTCTAACGCAGTCGATCAGCATCGTGCCGGCACGTACTCCCTTCCTGCAGCCGATAAACGTGGGAGAGTTGGGGTCAGGCTCCTACGTCATCCGCATCAACGATGGTATATCGTCGCACACATGGCCCCTTATCATCGTGCGATGATGACCTGCACCGCTATGGTAAGGGGCTTGCCATAGCGTATTTTTGGCCCTATGAGCGTTATAACAACCACGGTTACTGATGGCATCGGCACGATTACAATGAATCGTCCCGAGAAGCGCAATGCACTCAGCACTGAGCTCATTGCGGCGTTGCATGGTGCTGTGGACGCGATGCGCGACGACACTACCGTTAAGGTGGTCGTTCTGCGCGGAGACGGTCCGGCCTTCTGCGCCGGTGCCGATCTGGCCTACCTGCAACGGATCTCCGAGCTGTCGCCGTTAGAAAACGTCGACGACTCCACCTCGCTCAAGAACATGTTCCAGGCCATAGTTGATTGTCCGAAGCCTGTGATCGCCATGGTGCAAGGGGCGGCCATCGCCGGCGGATGCGGACTTGCTACGGTCTGCGATATCGTCGTCGCCGCCCGCACGGGAGCCGTGTTCGGATATTCTGAGGTGAAGATCGGATTCATCCCCGCTATCGTACTGGTGTACCTCGTGAGAAAGATCGGCGACACGCGTGCCCGACGTCTTTTACTGACCGCGGAGAATATCAGCGCAGAGGAAGCCCAAACGCTCGGAATGATATCACACGTGGTGGACGACGATGTACTTGAGCTGGAGACCATGCAGATCGCCCGTCGTTTGGCGAAGAATAGTGCCTCGGCAATGGCAATGACCAAATCCATGCTCACGGCAGTGCAGGGAATGTCCCTTGACGCCGGACTGCATTACGCCACCGTGATGAATGCCATGGCCCGTCAGACGGAGGATTGCCAGAAGGGGATCGCAGCGTTTTTGAATTCACAGAAGGGAACATAGACCCATGAATCGTTTCTATCGCACAGGCATTAGCGCTGCTATCGCCATTCTTACACTGGTCAGTGCTGCAACCGCACAACAGGCAAATCTCAACCTCGAGGGTGTTGTCCGAGACTCGGCCACGGGTAATCCAGTTGGGTGCAAGCTGCACATCCATTCGCCTTCCAAAAAGAGGATCTCTATCACGTCGAACTCAAAGGATGGATCATATCTGCAGACGCTGAGTGAGGCGGGACCCCATAGGATTGTGATTGCAGGTCAGAACGTCTATACGAAAGAAGTGATCATCGACATTCCGAAGTCGGAGCGCTTCCGAGTGATTAAGCAGGACATCACTGTTCGGGAGATCGTCGAAGGCCGGCTTCTTAGTTCGATCCAGAAGGGCTTTGAGTTCAACCAACCCACACTCACAGCCGAGGGTCGCAAGGCCGTGGTTGACGTGGCGGACGTCCTAAAAGCCAATAAGGCGATGAACGTTGTCATTACGCTAACTCCCGACGAGGAGCGGCTATCCGGACTTCGCGCGGCCGCGCAGGCTGAGTACCGCAAGCAGCATGATGCATGGACAAAGGCCGTGAAGAAGGTCAAGAAAGGCCAGACGCCCCCGGCCGAACCTGCTATGCCGGCTGATCCAGCTGACCCCAACATCGAGCTGATGAAGAGTCGTGAGGCAGCAATTACCGAAATGATGAAGGACGTTAAGGGGGCCGATGTCCGCGTGACATTTTCCGTCAAGTCCCTGGCAGCTCCAGCCCCTGATGTCGTGGTCGAACCTGTCCAAGCTGCATCGGGCAAGAAAGGGAAGAAGGCTGCTCCGGCACCGCCCCCTGCCAAAGCAAAGCCGACAGTTTCCACCGAGCCGAATCTGGTGATCACTATCGGCAAGGTTCGCAGCCTGTATGACTGAGTAGGTGTGCATAATATCGATCCGACGTCGGAACAATGACGCAGTATATTTCGCCCAATCGGTCGAAACAGAACCGCCGAGTCTTCGTCATTGTCCGGAACTCACCACGTTCCGAAGGATAAGCAGGTCATGGAAGGCAATTTTTCGAATCGCGTACAAGACGTCATCCGGCTCAGCCGGGAGGAAGCGTTGCGTCTTGGGCACGACTACATCGGCACGGAGCACCTTCTGCTCGGGATCATCCGCGAGGGCGAGGGGATTGGTATCAAGATTCTGCGAAACCTTGGTGTTGAGCTCGGAAAGCTGAAAAAGGCCATAGAGGACACGGTGCGGACCATGAGCGGTCCGCTCACGATTGGGAATATCCCCCTGACGAAGCAGGCCGAGAAGGTTCTCAAGATCACCTATCTCGAAGCCAAGCTCTACAAGGCGGATGTGATCGGCACGGAACACCTACTGCTTTCTCTTCTGCGCGATGAGGATAACATTGCCGCGCAGATCCTCGGGCAATTCTCCGTCAACTATGATGCTGTCCGCAAAGAGCTGGATGCCTATCTCAGTGGGCGTCAGAGTTCCGCACCACAGCGTGCAGAGCGCGGCAGTTCCACAACGGCACGTCCATCGACACCGGAGCGGGCGAAGACTCCGGTTCTGGACAACTTTGGTCGCGATCTCACGAAGCTTGCTGTAGAGGGCAAGCTCGATCCGGTGATCGGCCGTGAGAAGGAGATTGAGCGCGTTGCTCAGGTGCTTTCGCGTCGCAAGAAGAACAACCCTGTGCTCATTGGTGAGCCGGGCGTGGGCAAGACCGCCATTATCGAAGGTCTCGCCATTCGAATCGTCGACAAAAAAGTCTCTCGCGTATTGTTCGACAAGCGTATCGTTACGCTAGATCTGGCAGCACTCGTTGCCGGGACGAAGTATCGCGGTCAGTTCGAAGAGCGCATGAAGGCCGTGATGAGCGAGCTGGAAAAGGCCAAGGATGTCATCCTCTTCATCGACGAGCTTCACACAATCGTCGGGGCAGGGGGCGCAAGCGGCTCGCTTGATGCATCGAACATGTTCAAGCCGGCACTTGCGCGGGGAGACATCCAATGCATCGGTGCCACCACGCTGGATGAGTATCGCCAGCATATTGAAAAGGACGGGGCTCTTGACCGCCGATTCCAGAAGATCCTTGTGGATCCGCCAACGGCAGATGAGGCAATCCAGATTCTCCACAACGTGAAGGACCGATACGAGAAGCATCATGGTGTTCGCTACTCTGATGAAGCGGTACGTTCATGCGTGATGATGGCCGACAGGTATATCACCGACCGATTCCTTCCGGACAAAGCGCTCGATGTTATGGACGAGGCTGGTGCTCGAGTGCATTTGGCCCATATCCATGTGCCGAAAGAGGTTCTTGACCTCGAGGCCAAGATCGAAGAACTCCGAGTACTGAAGAACAGCGTAGTAAAGTCGCAGAACTTCGAAGAGGCCGCGCGTCTGCGCGATCTTGAGAAGAAGTACCAGACAGAGCTCGAGCAGGCAAAGACAGAGTGGGAGAGCAGTAGCTCTGACGTGGTTTTTGATGTTTCCGAGGAGGACGTTGCCGACGTCATCGCCATGATGACGGGCATCCCGGTGAACCGTATCGCTGAGGGCGAAACGGCCAAGCTGCTGAAGATGTCTGAAGAACTGCGCTCGCAGGTCATCGGTCAAGACGAGGCAGTGGAGCACCTGGCCAAGGCTATCCGCCGTGCCCGTGCCGGACTCAAGGATCCATCACGTCCGATCGGATCGTTCATGTTCCTGGGTCCGACCGGGGTTGGTAAGACGGAACTTGCAAAAGCTCTTGCACGCTACATGTTCGACAGTGAAGATGCGATGATCCGTATCGACATGAGCGAATACATGGAAAAGTTCTCTGTGTCTCGCCTTGTTGGTGCGCCTCCGGGCTACGTCGGATACGAAGAGGGTGGGCAGCTCACTGAGAAGGTGCGCCGCAAGCCATACTCGATCGTTCTTCTTGATGAGATCGAAAAGGCGCACCCGGATGTGTTCAACATCCTGTTGCAGGTGTTTGATGACGGACAGCTAACCGATGGACTTGGACGGCGTATCGACTTCAAGAACACGATCATCATCATGACGTCGAACGTTGGGATGCGTGATGTGAAGGCCGGAGGAAGGATCGGCTTTGCTACCGATGAAGCGACCGACAACTACGAGAATATGAAGTCCACCGTAGAAGAGACCATGAAGCGTCTGTTCAATCCGGAGTTCCTCAATCGTATCGATGAATACGTGATCTTCCGACAGCTCAAGAAAGAGCACATGGTCAGGATCATCGAGCTTCAGCTCAAGCGTCTGCTTTCGCGGCTTAGTACCCGCAACATCACGCTTGATCTGGCCAAAACTGCCAAGGAGTTTTTGGCTGAGAAGGGCTTCGATGAGAAGTACGGTGCTCGCCCCTTGCGGAGGACCATACAGCGCTATGTGGAAGACCCGATCGCCGAGGAAATGCTGCGAGGGGGCTTTGCAGACGGCTGCGTGATCAAGGGTAAGCTCGATAAAAAAACATCGACGATCGTCTTCACAACGGGCAAGGCGCGCACGAGCGACGCTCTTGAAGAACCGGAAGAAGCCGAAGCACACGAAGAGTGATCATAGCGGTTCAGCAGCATGCCCACTATAGCCGATGAGCTGAAACGCTATGTGCAGCAGCAGGTGCAGATGCATGGGCGCGTTGTGTATGCCGATGCGGTAGATCCGGCGTCGATCATCGTTGCTGATGCCGAGGAGTCAGCTCTACCCGATATGGTTCATCCGGAGGCTGTGCACGCTGACGTCATTGGCGACAGCATTCGCCCCGTTGTCAACGAGGAAATGATGACAGCAACAACGCTCGATGCATTTCATGCACAGATCAATACGTGTATGAAGTGTCCGCTTGGAGGCACGCGCACAAACTTCGTCTTCGGTTCGGGGAATCCGGATGCCGACATCATGGTGATCGGTGAAGCGCCTGGCGCGGACGAGGATGCTCAGGGATTGCCCTTTGTTGGACGTGCGGGGCAGCTGCTTACCAAGATCCTTGAGTCGATCGAACTGCAACGCGATGACGTGTACATCTGCAACATCCTCAAGTGCCGTCCACCGAATAACCGCAAGCCCCTTGCTGGCGAGACGGATTCGTGCGAGCCCTATCTGTGGAAGCAGATTGAGCTTATCAAGCCGAAGTTCATTCTTGCTCTCGGCCTGACGGCTGCGCACACGCTGCTGAAATCGTCGGAAACGATGTCTGCACTTCGCGGCACGATCCACGACTACCAGGGGATCAAGACCTTGGTTACCTATCACCCGGCGGCGCTTCTTCGCAATCCTGAATGGAAGAAGCTTGTCTGGGAAGATGTCAAGTTTCTCCGTTCACTGTATCTGGAAGTCAAATCATCATGAAGATCGCCGTCCTGCTTGGTGGAATAAGTCCTGAACGGAACATCTCACTCCTCAGCGGTAGGGCAGCCGTGTTTGCTCTGCGAGAAAAGGGGCACACCGTTGTGGCTATCGACCCTATGCGGGGTGCCGGAGAGCCCCTTACCGATGATGAGCTCCATTCAGCTATGGCACGCGAGGTGACTGCCGATGAACTTCGTGCATTCGACCCGGCCAAGCTGTTGGAGTGCATTGCTTCGCCACTCTTTGACGGCGTTGACGCTGCCTTTATCCTGCTGCACGGTAAATACGGTGAGGACGGCTATGTACAGTCGCTGCTTGACCTGCGGGGAATTCCCTATACCGGTAGCACCATGGTTGCCAGTGCTACGGCGATGGACAAGGGGCTTTCGAAGGTCCTGTTTCAGTCGGCCGGGATCCCCACGGCCCCATGGGTGAACCTTACGCACGACCAGTTTGACGATGAAGGTTTGTTTGAGAGCATCCTGCGCGAGATGCCGGGTCGGCTGGTGGTAAAGCCGAATGACCAAGGTTCAACAGTGGGTATGACAATCGTTGACGAGCCGGACGTGGAGTCGTTGCAGACGGCTGTGCGCCTTGCCGGTGCCTTTACGGAATCGGTGATGATCGAAGCCTACATTCCCGGGCGCGAGCTCACGGTTGCTGTTCTCGGCGATGAAGCGCTACCGGTGATCGAGATCGTACCGAAGGAAGGCTACTACGACTTCGAGAACAAGTACGTGAAGGGAAAGACCGAGTACCACTGTCCGGCCGACATTTCCGATGTGGTCGAAGAACACGTGAAGAATCTCGCTGTTGCCGCCCACAGCGTGCTGGCTTGCCGCGCCTACAGTCGCGTGGATTTCAGGCTGACCGATGAAGGCATGCCGTTCTGCCTCGAAGTGAATACCATCCCGGGCTTTACGGCAACGAGCCTTGTTCCCATGGCTGCCAAGGCATCCGGAACGGAGTTTCCCGAGCTCTGTGAGGAGATCTTGCGTCAGTCCGGCATTGAGATCTAAGACCTCGACGTATCATCGGCAATGATGGGCCGTCTTTCGACGGTCGCACGTCTATATTTGCGCCGTGAAAAACATCCTCCTATCGGGCATTGGCAATGCCCTCGTCGACCTTGAATATCGCATCACCGAAGAAGAGCTGATCGCTTTTGGCGTCAGCAAGGGTGCGATGATGCTCACTGACGCTGCTCGGCAGCGTGAGATCATTGCCCTGATGGGCGATCGAGAGGTCCACCGTTGCAGCGGCGGCTCTGCCGCCAATACCATCATCGCCTTTGCCCAGTTTGGTGGCAAGGGGGCATACTGCTCCGTGCTTGGGGGCGACCATTACGGGTCGTTCTATGCTTCGGAGTTCCATGATCTGGGAATCGAGCTCTCGGCTGAGCAGATCTCTGGCGAGACCACGGGCACGTGCCTGGTGATGATAACGCCCGATAGTGAGCGAACGCTCAATACGACGCTTGCCGTGAACCAGACGTTCGATCGCGGACACATCCGTGAGGACGTCATCAAGGCCAGTGAGTGGATCTATATCGAGGGATACAAGCTCACCGATGATAATGGTGCTGAGGCTGTTGACGTGGCGCTGTTCCATGCACGAAAGCATGGCACTTCTGTAGCCGTCAGCTGTTCCGACGGATTCATCGTGGATGTTTTCGGGGACCGCTTGCGTAGTGTTCTTAACGGCTGCGACCTGGTGTTCTGTAACGAGCGCGAGGCAACGGCCTTGGCCGGTACCGAAACGGCTGATGACGCCTATGCGGCGCTGACCTCGCGATATCGCAATGTGGTGGTCACAAAGGGGGCTCATGGTTCCCGCGTTCGGTGGAACGGCATTGATGCAGACATCCCCGCCTATGCGGTTACTCCGGTCGATGCTACCGGTGCCGGCGACATGTATGCCGGTGCGTTTCTCTATGCCGCCCTGCACCGCTATCATGCCGAGCACGCCGGACGCTTAGCGTCATACGCATCAGCGCAGGTCGTTTCTCAATTCGGTGCTCGCTTGAAGGCGAGTCATATCGAGGTCCGTGATACTATCCTGACGAGTGCTCCGACGCAGTGACTCGATCGGTGACCATCTGGAAGGATGTGGCCATTCATATCGCCATCTTCATTGCGGCGGTATGGAACGTCAGCGCGCAGTCTGGGATGACGTTTGAAGAGTTCCAGCGCCGGGCTGATCCGTATTTCGCTGAAGACCTGCTTTCTGACGTGCGCAATGCCATGCCCCTTGGCGCCAATTATCGGATATGGGGCTGGGACGTGGGTGATTTCAGTGGTGACGGTATCTATGATCTGGCCATTTCCGTCCACGTGCTGGGATCGAGAAAGCGCGAGTGCCTTGTCTACATGTTCGTCGATGTCGACGGCTATCTGGTGAACATATCCAAGATGCCCTTTGCCTTTATCGACCTGCCGCTTGAGGTAGGCGTGGTGGTGAAGGACACATCCTGCTACGTAACTGTGAAGCGGAAGGCCGAAGACTGGTCGATCCTTGGATACCGATTCAGGGAAGGGGCGGTGGTGCTTGTAGACCAATTTGTGACCGACAGGGTGGAAGCGTTTGGACACGAAACCTATCGGTCATTCCAGACCTTGAAGTCACGTGAGCGTTTTCTCCGCAAGGACGACGAAGCAGCATACGAGTCAGAATTCATGACCGTTCCATGTTACAGCCGCAGTCGGCAGGTTTTTGCCGGATTTGTTTCCGAGGCCGTGGCTCAGCGGGTTGAGAATGTTACAGAGGGATCGTATTGGTGGACCGGAGAGGATGATTGTTCGTTCCGAGCCCGTATGGTCTATGACGATGACTATCTGTATCTGCGCGTTCACGTTCGCGACTCCAATGTTGTGACTGGCTGGTGCGACACGTGTGTTGCTGATCATGTTGAGCTGCATTTGGACGTTGTGCCGCGCCTGGAGACCGAGGTTTCCCGAAACGTGAGCATCGTCAAGCGCAGTGATCTGAACGTCCGCCATGTTAGCGACACTGGTCTGTTTACCCTTGTCGTGCGTCTGGGTGACTTTGCGGACCGGCTTCCCAGGGTTGTCGTGCGCACCACGGATGACCTTGATCCAGCCCAGAATCAGGCCCGCAGGCAGATCCGCGCCGTTACCGCGCCACGTCCGGACGGCTATGTGGTAAAGGTGCGCATCCCCTTTGTGATGCTTGGATATCAGAAAGCTCCCGTTGATGAGCGTCAGCCCACGGAGTTTGGCTGCACGATCGCGGTGCACGATGTGGATAACGAATTTCGGGGTGACGAGTATACCGTTATCGCCACCAGCCCCCTGAAAGCGCTGGACCCGTCCACATATGGCTCTATCCGGTTCATCCCCGACGGGGCCTGGTACGGGGAATCCACCAACATCTACGGCGAGGCGGTGCTTACCGCCTTGCGCGAATTGGGCTTTTAGAGACCGCCGACCTATTTTTGCGCGGCATTTTTTACAGACGTGGTGATCATGTCAATTTCGCGATCGCCGATGCAACAGCTTGCTCCGTATCTGGCCCTTGGGGGTCAGCTTGCCGGAACAGTTCTGGTGTGTGGTGCGCTCGGTTGGTGGATCGATTCACGTCTGGCATCTGAGCCGATCGGTATCGTGTCAGGTGTAGTGCTTGGATCAATTGTCGGACTCACTCAGTTCCTACGCACCGTCAGTCGTCTGTCGCGTGAACAAGGGGCTGGCAATGCTAAGGAAAGGTAGACTCGGGGTGGACGTTACGAGCCCGCTTACAGCCGTTATCACTGCTCTTGGCATCAGTGTTGCCAATTCGAGCATTGGATATGTGGTTGCCAAGCGTGCGCAGCAAAAGGAACTCAACACCTTCATGGGAATTGTGTTTGGGAGTCTTGCAGCACGGGCTGCCGTTGTTGTTACCCTTGCCTATCTCTGCCTTGGTGTCTGGTCGATGCATCAGGTGTCCTTTGCCCTGACGTTCTCGATCTCTGCCTTCGCCGGTCTGATGGTGGAGGTGTTTTTTTTTCACTTCTCTATGGAGCGGGCAAAAGAGCAGCATCTGCAGAACGTGAAACGCCCCTTTAAAAAAAAAGAGGCTAACGTAGCAGGCTTGGCCTATACGCTTGCTTGAACCACAGAGAATCAGCCGAGAATATGAACAACGAACACGCACAGCAGCACGACTCAACGCATCATGGGGCAGACAGCGCCCACGTGAACGCTGAGTTGCACTCCGCGGCACATGGCGGCGGACATGGTGATGAGAAGTTCACATTCAACAAGTTGCTCGATCAGCTTGGGGATCACCACGAACTGAACATTTTCTTCGGTCACTACGAGATCCTACCGGTCATTCTTCTCGATGAGTCGAACACACCGCATGTGTATTCGAATCTGCACGCTATGGAAGAAGCCGGTATGTACACGATGCATCATCCGGGACACGGCCATCATATCGTACGCACCCATGCGGCGCATACGGAGAAGGAAGCTTGTCCGATGCCTCACGCCGCTCCCTCATGGGACCTTTCGATCACCAACTTCGTTGCGTATGAGTGGATCGCTCTGATCCTGGTAACGGTCCTTTTCAGCATCGCACGATCACGGTACAAGAAGGCGCCCCTTGCCGCACCTCGCGGCATTCAGAATGTACTTGAGTCTGTTGTCCTGTACGTTCACGACCAGATCGTTCGTCCGAACGTTGGCACCCAGAAACGTGCATCGCGTTTGATGCCGTTCATGCTGTCGCTGTTCTTCTTCATCCTGTCGTTGAACCTGATCTCTCTGCTGCCCGGCGCCCACGCGGCAACCGGAGCACTGCCGGTAACGATGGCGCTTGCCACCTGCACGCTTATTGTGGTCAACTACATCGCTTTCAAGGATGCCGGCGTCAAGGCCTGGTTTTCGCACCTTCTGGGCGGAGCTCCGGTGTACATCGCACCGATAATGGTCCCGATTGAGCTTGTCGGTATCATCACCAAGCCGTTTGCTCTGATGATTCGTTTGTTTGCCAACATGACGGCCGGACACATCGTGTTGATGTCGCTTGTTGGTCTGATCTTTTTCTTTGCCCAGGAAATGGGAGTAGCCGTTGGTTGGGGCGTTGCGCCGGTCAGCGTGCTGTTCTCCGTTTTCATCTACCTGCTCGAGCTCCTCGTGGCCTTCCTGCAGGCGTACATCTTCACCATGCTTTCCGCCGTGTTTGTCGGATTGGCGCTGGGCGATCACGCTGCCCACGACGATCATCATCACGCTGAAGCGCATTGATCACAGATCTCAACGTCGACTAAGACATCAACTTTTTTACCTCAACCCACTTTGGAAGGAAGTCTCATGGATCCAGTAGCATTTGCCTGGTTGTCAGCCGGTCTCGGCCTTGGCATCACGGTGTTCGGCGTCGGAACGGGTATTGGCCGCCTGGCCGCAGCCGCTCTCGAAGCCAGCAGCCGTCAGCCTGAAAATGCCGGTGATATCCGCACGACGATGATCATCGGCGCCGCTCTTATCGAAGGCGTTGCCCTTCTTGCCGGCGTCGTTTGTATCCTCCTGGCCGTCAAGAACCCATAATCTCGACGCTCCTCTCTGACCCCGCACGCCGGGGTCGGTCGTCAGGCTCGGCCCTCCGCTGTGCTTGACGATCGAAAATGAGAGACGAGAGACGACAATAGCCCCGGGCCTTGGCCCGGGGAACGAGAGACGAGAGACGACAATAGCCCCGGGCCTTGGCCCGGGGAACGAGAGACGACAATAGCCCCGGGCCTTGGCCCGGGGAACGAGAGACGAGAGACCCAAAACCAAAAACCCAAAACCCAAAACCTATAACCTGACATGCCAGCATTTCTTTCGTTCGACCCGGGTCTTGTCATCTGGACCCTTATCAACTTCAGCATCTTTGCGCTGATCATTGGAAAGTTCGGTTGGAAGCCGATGCGCGAGGCCATTGCTGCTCGTGAGGGTTCCATCAACGAAGCGATCGCCGCAGCCGAGCGTGCCAACAAGGAAGCTCAGGAGCTGATCAAGGAAAATCAGGAGCGCATTGCCCGTGCTCAGCGCGAGACCATGGACATCGTCAAAGAAGGTCGTGTCCAGGCGGAGAACATCATCCGTAGGGCCTCGGAAGAAGCCGAAGCAGTAAAGCAGCAGAAGCTGACCGAAGCTCAGCGCGAGATCGAACGTCAGAAAGATGAGGCCATCAAGGTTCTGCGGAATGAAGTTGCCTCGCTGGTCGTGGGAGCTACAGAGAAGCTGATCGGACGATCGCTGCAGGGTGACGATCACAAGCGTATCGTCGAATCTTACGTCAACGAACTATCGAAGAACTAATCCGCATGTCAAGTCTCAAGATCGCCCGCCGATACGCCAAGTCACTGATCGGTTCTGCGGTTTCTGCCGGGAGTGTCGATGTCATTGCGACGGACATTGCGACAATCCGCGCCATGGTTGAAGGTTCGCGCGAGCTGCGCGGACTTCTTCGCAGTCCGGTTGTTACGCACGACGTCAAGAAGAAATGCATTGACGAACTGCTTGCAGCAACGGTAAGCCCCCTGACACTGAATTTTCTGCACCTCATCGTTGATAAGGGGCGTGGCGATATTGTGGCAGATATCGCCGTTGAAGTTGGCCACCAGATCGATCAACTCCGCAACGTCGAACGCGTAACGGTCACATCGGCCGTTGAGCTGTCGCAACCCGAGCGCGACCGCATCGAAGGGGAGCTTGGTAAGACCCTTGGACGCTCGATCATCGCAACGTACACGACTGATGCAGCGATCATTGGCGGAGCCGTTATCCGTGTAGGTGATCAAGTGCACGACGGATCGCTACGTCACCAACTGGCCGTGCTGGGCAAGCAGCTTTCACAGGCCTAATCCACTACCGAACGAAACAAACCCTAAGGAAAGTATCTCATGGCTGATGTTCGTCCAGATGAAATCTCCTCGATCCTGCGCAAGCAGCTGACCGGATTCGAAAAGGAGACTGATATCTATGAAGTTGGCACCGTTCTCCAGGTTGGTGACGGTGTGGCCCGTATTTACGGTCTGACCAACGTGATGGCTTCGGAACTCGTTGAGTTCCCGAACGGAGTGGTTGGCATGGTGCTCAACCTTGAAGAGGACAATGTTGGCGCCGTGCTCTTTGGCGACGACTCCCTCGTGAAGGAGGGCGACCAGGTCCGCCGTACTGGCCGCATCGCCTCGGTACCAGTGGGTGAAGGTATGCTCGGCCGCGTGGTCGACCCGCTTGGACGTCCGGTCGATGGTAAGGGTCCGATCAAGGAATCTGCCGTCTACCCTATTGAGCGCAAGGCTCTTGGGGTGATCGACCGTCAGCCGGTGACCGAGCCGCTGCAGACAGGTATCAAGGCCATCGATGCTCTGATCCCGATCGGACGCGGTCAGCGCGAACTGATCATTGGTGACCGTCAGACGGGCAAGACCACCGTTGCGCTCGATGCGATCATCAACCAGCGCTACACGCATACGAAGGAAGCACAAGAGCAAGGCATCAAGCCAGTATTCTGTGTGTACGTTGCTATTGGACAGAAGGGTTCAACAGTTGCCAACGTGGTGTCGACCCTTGAGAAGTATGGTGCCATGGCATACACAACGGTGGTTGCTGCTACGGCATCTGACCCTGCTCCCTTGCAGTTCATCGCCCCCTACTCGGGCTGTTCGATGGGCGAATTCTACCGTGACAATGGGCGCCACGCTCTGGTGGTGTATGATGACCTTTCCAAGCAGGCTGCTGCATACCGTCAGGTTTCGCTGCTTCTGCGCCGTCCACCGGGACGTGAAGCCTATCCGGGTGACGTGTTCTATCTCCACAGCCGCCTTCTAGAGCGTGCTGCCAAGCTGAGCGATTCATTGGGAGGGGGCTCACTGACCGCTCTGCCGGTGATTGAAACGCAGGCTGGTGACGTTTCTGCCTACATCCCAACGAACGTTATCTCGATCACGGACGGTCAGATCTATCTCGAGCCAAACCTCTTCAATGCCGGTGTTCGTCCGGCTCTGAACGTGGGTATCTCGGTGTCTCGCGTGGGTGGTAATGCTCAGATCAAGGCCATGAAGAAGGTTGCCGGTCCGCTCAAGCTGGACCTTGCGCAGTTCCGTGCTCTCGAAGCGTTTGCACGCTTCGGTTCAGACCTCGACAAGACAACGCAACAGCAGCTGCGTCGCGGTGCACGCCTCCTGGAAGTGATGAAGCAGCCACAATATTCCCCCGTAACGGTGGAAGACCAGATCGTGGTGATCTATGCGGCATCGCAGGGATACACGGATGATCTTCCGGTAGAAAGCATCAAGCGCTACGAGACGGAGCTGGTGGAGTTTGTTCACGCAAACCACGCCGAAATCATTGAAGGACTGCGTGTTGAAAAGGCGCTCACGGACCCGATTGTCGAGAAGCTCAAGGCTGCTCTGACGTCATTCACACAGCGCTTTGCAACAACGGTCTAAGAACGCTCTGCATCGATGATCATCCTGACTGGTGGTGCTGGATTCATTGGGAGCTGCATGCTGGCAGAACTCAATGCGTCAGGCATCAACGACGTGCTGATCGTCGATTCTCTTGGCAAAGGCCAGAAATGGAAGAACCTGGTCGGTAAAACGTACCTTGACATTGTCAGCAAAGAGAGCTTTCGCAGCATGATGAGTGTGGGCGAGTTCACCATCGACGTCGATGCCGTCATTCATCTGGGGGCATGCAGTTCGACGACGGAGACCAACGCAGACTATCTGTACGACAACAATTACCAGTACAGCGTAGAAGTTGCCGAGTTTGCCGCCGCCAACGAGGCACGGTTTATCTACGCCAGTTCTGCGGCCACCTATGGAGATGGGTCAAGGGGCTACTCTGATGTAACCACTGACCTGCGACCACTGAACATGTATGGCTACTCGAAGCATCTGTTCGATCAGTGGATACGTCTGCAGGGAATGGAAAGTACCTGTGTCGGACTGAAGTTCTTCAACGTCTTCGGCCCGAACGAGTATCACAAGGGCTCCATGGCAAGTATGGTTTCCAAGGCTGTGCTGCAGATCGAGGAAAGGGGCTATGTGGAGCTTTTCAAAAGCTCGGACGCCACCTACGGTGATGGTGGCCAACTGAGAGACTTCATCTACGTAAAGGATGTCTGCAGCGTGATGATGCAGCTTCTTGACGATACCGATGTGAATGGCATTCTGAACCTTGGTACTGGTGTTGCACGCTCTTGGAACGATCTTATGGCGGCAGTCTTTGCTGCGATGGAACGTCCGGTGGACATTCGATACATCGACATGCCTGCCGAGCTTGCCAAGCAGTACCAGAACTTCACGCAGGCGGATATGACGACCTTCGCATCAAAGCTCCCACATGTGCGCTTTGGTTCTCTCGAAGAGTCGGTTGCTGACTACGTCAACGGTTATCTCACTCGTGAGTGGCCGTATCTCTGAATTTTGAACGCGACTTTGTAAACGGATCGAAGAACAATGGCAACACTTCGCGAGACTCGGGACCGTATTGTATCGGTCCGCAACACATCGAAGATCACTCAGGCCATGAGCATGGTGGCAACGGCAAAGCTCCGTCGTGCGCAGGATGCGATCACGGCTGCTCGCCCCTTTGCCAATCAGGTTCAGAAGATCCTCGGCAATCTGTCGACGGCAGACTCGGAGTTTGTGCATCCGTTTTTTGAGATGCGCAAGGACGTGAACAACATCGCCCTGATCGTGATCACGGCAGACCGTGGTCTGTGCGGTGCGTTCAATACCAACGTGCTTCGCTCTCTTACCACGCGCCTTGCTGATTTACGCACGGCATACCCGAAGGCCAAGATTCACCTGATCCCTGTTGGCAAGCGTGCTGTGAATGCGGCCCGCAAAGGCAAAGAAGCCATCATGCGCGAATTCAACGATGTGTTCTTCAAGCTTGACTACAGCACGGCTGAGGATATCGCTTCGATGATCACTGATGATTTCCTCGGAATGCAGATCGATCACGTTGAGATCCTTGGCAACCAGTTCGTGAATGTGATGCGTCAGGTTGTGCGCACAACACAGGTGCTGCCCATCGTTGCCACCGCGCAAGAAGGCAACTCGTCATCAAACAATGATTACATCTACGAGCCATCGCGTGGCGAGATCCTCGACACGTTGCTGCCGATGTATGTAAAGCTGCAGATCTGGACGGCGCTTCTTGATTCCAATGCCGCCGAGCATGCTGCACGACGCATGGCCATGGAAAGTGCTACCACCAATGCCCGCGACCTGATGCGCTCTCTGCAGCTCATCTATAACCGCGAGCGTCAGGCCGCGATCACCAAGGAAATGCTGGAGATCGTCGGTGGTGCCGAAGCACTCGCGAGTGCGTAAGCGGGAGGAGCCCCGTGACTGCGGAACCACGTCCCGTTTTTAGCGTCCGCGGATTGATCCTTACAGCGGCGGTCATCGCCGTGTTGACACTTCTGGTTGGACCCTACCTTGGAGAGGCCAATCCGTATGCCTCTTCGTTTCACGCTCGCATTGAACTCTATCGCGAGAAGCTCGACTCGTTGAATCGCATCCGAGGGTGGCGGGATCGCATTTATATGCGTCACATGGCCAACCTTGAGATCCCTGAATACCTCGTCAGCAAACTCCGCCCTACCGACACCCTGCTGCTGCCGCCGATAGAGTATGGTAATCAGTTCATGGCCACAAAGGCGTTCTGGACTGATCCGCGCATCTTCACGTGGATGGTGGGCTTTCAGCCAATCGTTGCCTGGCGTGATACCTCTCGACGTAACTCCGCAAACGCCTACGTTGTCCTCGAAGCCAACACGATATGGATCACACGTCCGGGCGGCAGCACCAATATCGATTCGTTACTCGCGGTGTATGAGAAGCTCGGAGGGGGCAAGTGAAGTCCGACGCATTGTTGCTCGTGGTGACGCTTCTGATGCAGTGGGTCATCGGCCTTGGCGCTGTAGGTGCCATTGGCTACCGTCTGGAACGGAAGACGCTACTTCCTCTTAGTCTGCTGCTGGGAATGTTTCTGCACTCGCTGTCGCTCTTCGGAGCGCAGCTTGCTGGAATTCCACTGTCACTGCAGACGATGCTCGTTTCCGGAACCGTGACGATGCTCCTGCCACTAGTTCGCTTTTCCACGGTACGCGCAACGCTCGCTGGACTCTTTGACGTTCCGCGCATTCGTCCGACGCTTTATGACGTCGTTATTGCAGGCTTTGTTGGCTACGTTGGCTATATGGTTGTATGGGCAAGCTGGTACTGGCCGGTGACGCCGTTCGATGCGATGGCAGGGATCGATCTTGTGGCGCGATACGCGGCAAAGGACGGCATGATTGCCAATCAGGTGTTCACCGATCCATCGGTGCGGGGCATGCTATCAAACCAGCCGTTTTACGCCCCTTTCGCCATGCTGATGCAGGTGATGATGAAGCTGATCGGTTACCCGTACACGCAGATCTGGGTGAGCATCGTGGCCATCAGCTTCTGGTGGTTTGTCTGGTCGGCGCTGCGCCGTGTGGTACACCCACTTCTTGCAGGCGTTTTGCTGGTTCTGTTTGTGTTGACGCCGGAGATGCTCGGCTACTCATATATCCTTCAGACGGACTTTGCCAACGCCGCTTTCTTTTCGATCGGATGTTTTATTCTGCTGCGAGCCATCGATGAAGTGAGTCTGCCCGGAATGGCCGTTGCAGCACTAGCCTTTGCCGGAGCATGCTGGTCTCGCACGGAGACGCCACTGCTTGTTGTGCTTGTGGTGGGCATGTGCCTTCCACGGATACTTCGTGAATTCGGTGCTGTTAAGGGGCTTGCCGGATCTCTCGGAATCGTTGCCGCATCAAGCACGGCCTTCGCGCTGTGGAATATCGTGTTCTTCAACTGGTATCTGCCCCAGCGACCTTCCACGGCAGAACAGTTGCGAGGATTCGATCTTGGTCGGTTTGCAGAGGTTGTCGGCTCAAGTTGGACCTCGGTGATATCCAGCACTGAGCTATGGGGCTGGGCAGTGTGGCTTTTCCTTGGCGTTCTCATTGTGGATGCGATCATCAACCGCCGCATAGCACAACCCATGCTGATCGGGATGATCATCGCCACCTTCCTTGGGCTGTTTCTGGTCGGCACAATATTCAGTGCCGCCATTGTTGAGCAGACGCTCCGGCGAGGCATGTTCAAAGTGATTCCGCTGATGATTGTTGCGATTGCCGGCTCTGGCTTGGTAAGTTCGGCATCGTCTACACTGTACTCATGGGAGGCAGGACGTAGGTCCTGAATTCGGAATGCCCAAGCTCGCTCTCATATTGCTCGCCGGACTAGGTACATTTCTTGTGCTGGTGTCGGGCAGTGCGCTGATCTCGCGTGTTTTTGTGCGTCGGTCGATAAAGCGCCTGGTACGTACGATCTCGAACGAGCGCCTACCACGATTCTCCAAGCAGCTTGTTGCCGGACTTCCTGCGCCGGTGCAGCGGTATCTGCTGAATGTTGTACCCGATGGACATGAGAATCTTCGCTACGCTATCCTGACGCAGCGTGCGCGATTCCGTCATCGGCCCGGAAGTCCATGGTTCACCGTAAAGGCTACCGAGACCATCTCCGGTATGGAGCCTGGATTCGTCTGGGATGCCGTGCTTCGTCACAATGCCGCATGGTGGCGTACGGCCAAGCTCAGTTACGTCAAGGGCGAGGGACATGGCCACATCAAGCTCTATGGGGCGATGACACTGCAGGAGTATGACGGGAAGGAAACAGACACCTCGATGCTCTTCCGTTTTCTGAGCGAGCTTGTGTGGATACCAACGGCCTTCCTTCCAACGAAAACCCTTCGCTGGGAGTCGATTGATGACCGAACGTCACGCGCTGTTATCAGCGACGGTGCTACTCGCGTAAATGCCACCTTTCACTTCAATGAAGCGAATGAGATTGAGCGCATCGTAACGGCCGACAAGTATCGCGATCACAAAAGCGGCTTCGAGCAAGCGCGTTTTACCATGCACTGCCGCAACTACAGGGTCATCGACGGCGTGAAGATTCCTACCGAAGTTGAGTTCGTCTGGAACCTCGATTCGGGTGATTTCGACTACGGACACTTTACCATTACCGACGCGGCGTACTACCTCAGCTGAGTTCTACGAAGGCGGCGTGACTCGAGGTAGGCCGTGGGAATGGCCATAAGCTTTGCCAAGGGGCCGATACTAGCGCGACGTGTGAACACGTTGTATTCCATCTTCTCGACTGTGCGCAGGATCTTCTGATAGTTGCGGCTCATTAGAAGCACGGTGACCATGCTCTGCGGTTCGAGCATCGCAATTCCCGTGTCGGCATTACGATAGAGTACGTCCGCGCGGCGGATGTATTCGGCGATGAGGGCCTTGAGCGTCGGTGTGAAGCGATGATTCAGCACATCACCCTCGCTCACGCCGAAAGCCTGCATGTCTTCCTGAGCAAGGTAGATGCGCCCCCTGACTGCGTCTTCTTTAACGTCGCGGATGATGTTGGTCAGCTGCATGGCTATGCCCAGATCAATGGCATAGGGGAGTGCGTCGGCAGAGGAGTATCCGAAGATCTCGGACGTCATCAGGCCTACCACGGAGGCAACTTTATAGCAGTAAACTTTGAGATCATCATAGGTGGCAAAGCGTGTGATGAAGGTGTCCATCAGGACGCCTTCGATCAACTCTTCCGGCAGATGTCGTGGGATGTGATAGCGCGTGAGTGCATCCTCCCAGGCAAGCAGCACGGCTCGGCGATCCTGAATAGCGTCGTGCAGAGCCCCCTGCAGAACTGCTGATGAGCCGTCATAGAGGCCGCCGACATCCGATCGCCATTGTTCGACCAATCGCACAGCATCATCACGGGTCACGTTTCCCTGCTCCATCGCCACATCAACAAGGTCATCGACGTAGCGGCAGAATGCGTACACGGCGTAGCAGGCATTCCTCTTGTCTGCAGGAATGAAATGCGAAGCGGCATAGAATGTTTTGGCATGCGTCTTCGTAACGTGCCTGCAAACCTCATACGCCGCAGTTGTCGATCCTTCCAGCATCACCGCCCGTTGAACATTTCCTAGCTTTGAGTTCGCCACATCA
>VEQR01000097.1 GCA_018883125.1 Candidatus Kapaibacterium sp. | reverse complement strand
CCACAACTCTCGACTCCGTACCCGTCGACGTTTCGTCGCTGCCACCGGGCACCTACGCAGCCCGCTGCACCGGCGATGGACAGTTGGTAACGTCGGTGTTTAATGTTGCACGATGAGGTGGAAGAGATGACGGATGACTGATGATGAATGATGGATGACGGATGACGCTGGCGTCTTTCGTACCCCGGGCCAAGGCCCGGGGCTATTAAGGGCTCCTTCTGGCAAGACTTCGTCTCGCCCCTACATCGTAATTCCGTAACTCCGATTTGCTTTGGGCAAAACTCCACCCAGCGCCGCACGCGGCGCTCTAATTGTTTTCCTACTAAAGGTGCGCGAGCGTCATCCCGAGCCGACGTAGTCGGCGAGGGACCTCGCGGGAATGACGAAGATGGATTCCCGCTTTCGCGGGAATGACGGTGCCACACCGTAATTCCGTAATTCCGTACCTCAGTAATTCAGTAATTCATCTTCTGCTTCACCACCTGCAGAACTTCCTTGCCAACGCTGCCTTTATGGACAAAGGCCACGAGTTCGCAGTTCTTCAACGTCCACGCGTTGAGGATATCGGAGGCGTTAAGCTTTTCGGCAGGGATCTCGTAGCGCACCGTCTTGCTGGTGATAGTTCCCTTAGCCATTGGGGCGGCGTTTAGCGTATCGCCCCAGGTGCCATTGAGAGCCGTGCGCAGAACGTGCTCGAACACGTAGTCGGTAATGTGCGAAGGAGTCTTACGGTAATCCTTCTGATCGCCAACGATGTTGTTCTCCTGAAGCCACACGCTCACAAAGGCCGGTGCATCAATATCCTGCAGGGCCGTGGCTTTGATGGTAACGATAACCGTGCGACGATCCCGGTGATACGTGTGACTCATCGCAAGGTCAACCAGCGGCGTCTGCGGAAGGATCTGCGCAACGAGCGGTTCCCAGTTGTTCTTGCCTTGAATAACGCGTCCGTTGTATGTAACGCGGTTTACTAATCCGTTCGGATTGCCCGCGCGGCTGATGCGAAAGGCTGCATCGAGTGCCACACCTGCCGGACATGTGAGGTCGCGCTTGAAGTCCGGTAGTTCGAGGGCTGCAAAGCCCCCTGCATGAATGGCCGTAACGATAACGCGCCCCTTGTTGTCTTCGTAGAGTTTTGTGGCAACCTCGGCGGCTTCCGGACAGTTACCGCAGGTGTGACCGGTGTAGTCTTCGAGCAGGATATTCTGCAGGCCATTTGTTTTCGCCACAACGGTCGATGTGTCGCGCAGGGTTGTGTCCACCGGCACTACAGGGTTCTTCTCGTACGGTGCTTCAATCACATCGCACGAGGTCACGATGATACCAAGGGCAAGAGCGATGGTGATGACAAGGGGCTTCATGGTGCCTGCTCAGAATGTGTACGTGATGCTCATCGACATACCGTTGGAGGCCGGGACCGGACGGCAGATGCCGCCCACGCAGAGGATACCGCCACGAACGCGTCCGTAGCCGGCCTGAATGCGGAGTGCGTCCTTGGAGTAGGCCACCGAGGCATTGGGATAGTGTACGCGAAGTTCTTCGTTGTAGTTCCCAAAGTTGTATTCATCGAACACCGTGAAAAACCAGTGCGGAGAGACGGTGTACTCCACCAGTGCCATAATCCAGTCGCCATTCTGCAGGGCCTTCTTCGCTCCCTCTTCATGGGTAACATCCATGTACTGAAGTTCCGTGCGCAGGCTTTGATTCCTTGCCGTCTTAAACCAAAGCTCAAGGCACACAAAGCTGGCGTTGATGATGCCATAGACCTTTTCACCCGGGGCAGCTCGACGTTCAATGACGTCCTGGTTGTAGTCGAGATTCACATAGGTAAGCGTGGTTTTGAAGTCGCGGCCAAACTTGCGCTGGATCTCAATGTTCACATCGCGGTAGTAGATCTCATCGCCCCACATGAACTTGGCGTCGTACGTGTACGGACTCGTATGCGTTGTGTCCAGTCCATGAATCAGCGACCCATTGAGTGTGATCATCGTCTCGTCGTTGCCCAGCCAGCCCCCTTTCGGAATCGTCCAAGCAACATCACCCTGGAGTGCAAACTCACCTGTTGGTTGCGTTGCATAGGGGTAGAGCGTGATCAGACGCAGCGTGTGCTGGCGCGTGAGTGCCGGAAGGTAGTTCACCTGCTGCGCAAAGCCAGTGGCCGTTCGATCGCTCCGCAGGTCCATGTTGTCGATGCGCTTTGCGGCAAGGTTAATGCCAAGCCCCGTACCGGCCCAGGACAGACTTGCGTAGAGCGCATTACCAGGATTGAACGAATTCGCGTTCGTAGCGCTCGGGTCGTTGATCTTATAGGCGTATTCGAGGTCGAGCGAAAGATCGTGCACAACAAGGTTTGCACGGCCCGAGTACGCGAAGACGTTCTCCGGAATTTTCAGCACATCCTGATCGTCTGCCTGGAACCGACTGACTCCACTGAGTCCAAGCGTAAGACGTGTGCCTTCCGGAAGAAGATCGCTTTTGAGTTGATTGATGTCGAGATCCACGTTCGCGCCGCGGATGATGCCGTTACTCAACGCAAAGAATGCACGCTGACGTCCAACGAGGCCTGTGATCGACACGCCCTCGGTGGGCATGTACTTAAGTCGAACACCATCGATGGAGTTATCAAAGCCGAGGTTGCGCTCTTCGTAGGTGCGCAATATCATTCCACTGCCGAATTGCTCGTAGAAGTTGCCGGCCGTTACCTCGAAGGTTTCGTCCGCGAACTTGGCAAAACGATATGGCAGGCCGATACCCGTACCGGCTCCCGATGAGCCGAAGCGTGGATCGATACCCAGCAGTGGGCCTTGATACGACTCAAACCTGACACCGGCAGAGAACTTGCCCTTGGTGAACGTCAAGTTGAAGAAGGTGTTCGACAGCATTTTCTCCGGCACATCGGGTGCACCGATCAGCGAGTCTGCACCGTATTGCTGAACATCCGTCTGAACCGAGCCACTGATACTACCCTCATCACCTCCCTGAGCCCACGCAGTGATGGCACCCGCAAGGAGTGCAGCAACAAGAAGTTTCATCGTCATTGCTTTCCGGTGAGCTTCTTCAGCAGCTCTTCTAGCTCTTCTTCATCACCGGAGGAGTAGGCGCTGTGAGAGAACACTACCTTGCCGTTCTGCACCACGAAGGTGTGCGGCACGTTGTTCACGTTCATGGCGCGTTTGAACTCCTGATTGATGTCCAACAGCACGTCATACGTCCACGTCCGCGACTTGATGAAGGGGGCTACTTTGGAAGCATTGCGGGCATCATCGATCGATACCGCCACCAGCGACACCCCGTATTTTTCCTGCCACTCGGGATAGAGCGCATGATACGTCTGCAATTCCTGGATGCACGGCTTGCACCAGGTTGCCCAGAAACTGATGATCACCGGCTTTTCCGTGGTGCCGAATTCGGCCGTGTTCACCAGCGCACCGGATACGTTCTTGATCTTCACCGACGGGATCTGTGCCCCTTGGCCTTCTTGGGCCTGCATGCTGACCGTGAACATCAGCGCCAGAACGACGCTAAGAATCGACTTTACCACGTCTCCTCCCCTTGGCGTAAAAATCAGTGGCGCGGCCCTAGATTTGCATCTCACCACGCCATTCAAGGACGCCAAATTATGAAAACTCATGTAGTTGCTTTGATGCTTGTTCTGGCCACCGTTGGCGCCGGAGCACAATCTTTTTTCATCGACTGGTCAAAGCCGAATCCTGTCAAGGGGCTCCCCATCGACGCCACGCTCAAGCGCGACGGCAAGGTGAAGAACAACACGGCCGTGACCAAAGAACTGTACTTCCGCTACAACCTTGACAAACTCAATCCCGAACATCGCGCTCAGCTGTGCATGTCTCTGTGTTGGCTACTCTATCCGGGCGAGGACAATCCGTATGACCGCGAAGGACAGATTCTAACGCCCGGTGGTGAGCTGCCGATCTATATCGACCTTACCACGAACGGCAAGGAAGGCACAAGCACCATCAGCGTAACGCTCTTCGAAAAGAAGGACACTACCGACAAGCTGGACTTTGACGTACAGTTCGTGGTCTCCAGCGGAACATCTGTGCGCGACCTCACCGAATCCGGCATTCGCATGTATCCGAACCCCGCCAATGGTCACGTGGTTGTTGACGGGGCTGCCCTGAATTCTGTGATCAGCGTCGGACTGTACGACCTTCAAGGAAATCTGGTCCGTTCCTTTTCGGCACCAACATCGGACAAGGTCACCTACACAACCGATGGTCTCACTGCCGGCGCATACCGCCTGATGCTGCGCACACGGAATCAGGAGCTCTTTGGTGGCGCTCTGATTGTTGAATAACACAGCGCTATCCGGACGTCGGGTGGCTACGCTTCTACACCGCTTCAGCGCAAGCACACTTCTGCAGAGTGTGACAATTGCGATGCTCGTCTTTGTCGTGTATGCGGCAACGCATGCCCCTTCCCTGCAGTATACCGACAATGGTGAACTGACGGCGGCAGCGGTAACGTTTGGTGTTGCCCACCCAACAGGATATCCGCTCTTTACGATCCTTGGTCACGCGTGGTCAATGGTCAGCACCGACGTCAGCTGGATGAATCTCCTTGCCGGCGTATGGTGTGCCATTGCCGTGGGTGCTGCCTATGCGCTGATGCTCGAGGTGCTGTCGCTCCTGAGAGGGGGCGTTGCGGCGTCCCACCGATTTGCCTCGGCCGCAACCGCATTGATGCTGGGATTCAGTGGTCTGGTATGGTCGCAGGCAACGTCGCTTGAAGTGTACTCGCTGCACCTTTGCCTGCTTGCGCTCACGCTGCTGTGCGTGATGAAGAGTCTGCAGGACAATGCCGACGTTTCCCGATGGTCGGCCCTTGCTGGCATGCTCTACGGCCTGATGCTGGCCAATCACCTGTCGAGCGCCTTCCTTGCGCCCGGACTTCTCCTTCTATGGCTGAGTGCTTCACGGAAGGGGCAGATCCGGTCATGGTACCTCGTGGCGGGTCCGGCACTGCTTGGTGTTCTGCTCTACGCGGTGCTGCCGCTTCGCAGCGCGCAGGAGCCCCCTATCAACTGGGGCATGGTACACCGCAGCATCGATGCGTTTCTCTACCACGTGAAGGGCACGCAATTCGGCGTGTGGCTCTTCAGCGACAAACAGGTGTTGAAGGTGAATGCGCGGATCTTTCAGCACGTTCTCTCTAATGCGCTGCTGTGGGTCGGCTATGCGGCATTGGTTTGGGGGCTCTGGCAGATGCTGCGCACGCACCGACGCGTGGCACTCGGACTGCTGGTGCTTGCGGCCGGCAATCTTGGCATTGCACTCGGCTATTCCATTCCCGACATCGAGTCCTACTTCCTACCGTCTGTCCTTGTTGCCCTTGTCTTCGTTGGCGTTGGACTATGGTCATTCACAGAGCGCTTCATCGTAAAGACGTCGTGGCTTGCGCTGGCACTTCCGCTTGGTGCGCTGGTGCTGAACTATCCGCAGCTGGACCGTTCGCATCATCGGGCCGTTGAAGGCTATACGGAGTGGGTGTTTGCCCATGCAGAGCCCAATGCGGTTATCATCACCCGTCAGTGGGACTACTTCTGCTCTGCCGCATGGTACGAGCAGGTGGTGCGTGGCACACGTCCGGATGTTGCCGTCATCGATAAAGAGCTCTTCCGTCGGACCTGGTACGCCCCTTACCTGATGCAGCGCTATCCCCTTGTTATGGGGCGGGCACAGCGCGAGATCGACGCCTACATGCCGTTGCTGGCGGAGTTCGAGCGCGATGGTGATGCGTTCATTGCGGCCGGACGTTCTCGAGATATCCAGCCGCGGTTTGTTGCCATGCTCAATGGCATTCTCGAAGGAAATGCCGATCGTCCGCTGTACATCACGCAGGAACTCCTGAATGACGAGCCGGGCTTTGCCGCGGGCTGGGAGGCCCTTCCGGCTGGACCGCTGATTCGTCTCACACGTCCGGGCGTACCACCAACGCAACGCTTTTCCGAGGTTGGCCTCGAGAAGATCATTTCATCGCTTTCCGTTCCACGCGAGCGACTCGATTCATCGCTTCGAGACCTAACGATGATGGCAATCGGCTCAACGGCGATGTACCATCTTGATGCGCTAGCCGACACGGCATCGTTCCGTCGATACCGCCAGCAGGCGCAGCGCCTGGCCCCCTCCCATCCCGTGACGTCGAAACTTGCCTCGACCCTTCCCTGACACGATTCGGAGCCCCCCGATGGAACCATCGTACCTTGTCTTTGACCTCGAAACCGTGGGGTTCCCGTTGGATCACTTCGATGATGTCCAGAAGGAGTATCTCCTTCGTGGCACGTCAACTGAGGAGGAGCGTGACAAAAAGATCAACGAGTTTGGTCTGAGTCCGATGACCGGCTTCATCTCCTGCATCGGCATGCAGATGATGACGCGCGTTGGCGATGAGTGGCACTCTAAACAAGTTGCCTATTCGCTCGATCCATCGATGAGCAACGACGATAAGTTCCTGCAGACGTCGCTCCCAACGGGCGCAACATGGTACTGCGGCAGCGAACGAGTGATGCTCGAATCCTTCTGGAAGCTCCTCGCCCATCATCGCAGCATCACGCTCATCTCCTTCAATGGGCGCAACTTCGATGCCCCCTGGCTGATGCTCCGCAGCGCCGTACACGGCATCCGTCCATCGCGCAACCTTATGGACGGCACAAAGTTCAACTACAGCGGCCACATCGATCTCATCGACCGGCTTACGTTCTTTCAGGGGGCTGCCAGCGGCGCCACCCGAAAGTTCAACTTCGACTTCTATGCCAAGTCCTTCGGGATCGCCTCTCCCAAATCCGCCGGTGTCGATGGCTCCAAGGTCGGCGATCTGTTCGAACACGGTCAGCACGCTGCCATCGCCGAATACTGCCTCCGCGACGTGGCCTCCACATGGGATCTGTTCCGAGCCTGGGAAGCGGTGCTGAGGTTTTAGGTTTTAGGTTTTAGGTTCTACGCATAAATCGTCGCCCAGGCGCAGAACTGGACCCATGCCGTCATCCCCGCTTTCGCGAGGATGACGGCCACGCCGAAGGCGTCCCCCACGGCGCAGCCGTCCCACACTACCTCAAAGTAAATGTCTCAAAATTCTGATTGTAATGAACTTTATGCGCACGCGTTCACCCTAGTTTGCTTGTGAAGCGATCACATCGCTTTCTCGATAAAGCATATCCAGTGATGTTTACGAGCATCACACTTTTTTGTTCTTATTGTTTAAGGTGTTGATATGAAACACAACCATTTCCTCTTGTCGCTCGCAGCGTGGGCGACATTCAGCGTGTGCCTTGCGCCACAAGCGGCCACCGCGGCTACTGCTGGTTTCACAGGTGGACGAGTGTCCGCCCCGCCATCGTTTGAATGTTGGGCATGGCGCGAGCGTATCGATCCGGGAGCTAAGTTTACTAGTGATGAATACGGCAAGCGAACCTACGCGCAGCTGAGCCTATGCTGGGAGGACAAAATGCCATGCAAC
>VEQR01000026.1 GCA_018883125.1 Candidatus Kapaibacterium sp. | reverse complement strand
TGCGGCACGCGACATGGGCGTGCGCGTAGGCCCTGGACGGGGCTCGGCGGCTGGATCTCTTGTGGCGTATGCCCTGAAGATCACCAACATCGATCCGCTGAAATACGATCTGCTCTTCGAGCGATTCCTGAATCCGGATCGCGTGTCGATGCCCGATATCGATGTTGACTTCTCCGACGACAAACGAAACCGCGTCATCGACTACGTAAAGCAGAAGTATGGTGCTGATTCCGTTGCGCAGATCATCACCTTCGGGACATTGTCTTCACGGGCGGTTCTGAAAGATGTTGGCCGCGTTCTGGGCATCGACCTTGCAACCATCAACTCCATCACGGATAAGATCCCGGTTGTGCTTGGACGCGTACATTCCATTGCGGAAGCGATAGAGCTTCCGGAGCTTCGCTGGATCAAGACCACAGACGATCAGCGAATCAAGGACCTGATTGAATATGCTCAGGTGCTCGAGGGCTTCGCCCGGAACTCCTCGCTGCATGCCGCAGGTGTGGTCATTGCACCAGGTCCGATCAGCGACTTTGTGCCGGTGTACAAGACACCTACCACCGAGCCCGCCACGCAGTACAACATGAAGGACCTCGAAGAAGCCGGCCTTCTGAAGATGGACTTCCTGGGGCTGCGAACGCTGAGCATCATCGACTCGACGATCGAGCAGGTGAAACGCAATCATGGCCTTGAGATCGATCTCGACACGATCGACTTCGCCGACGCGGCTACCTATGAGCTGTTCTGCAAGGGCTACACCACGGCCATCTTCCAGTTTGAATCCGATCCGATGCAGAAGGCACTTCGTGAACTGCAGCCGAGCAGCCTCGAAGACCTGATCGCCATGAACGCCCTCTACCGGCCGGGTCCGATGGATAATATCCCGGAATTCATTGAGCGCAAGCAGGGCCGCAAGCCTATCACCTACCTGCATCCGCTGATGGAGCCAATTCTCGAACGCACCTACGGCGTCATCGTCTATCAGGAGCAGGTGATGCAGCTGGTGCAGTCACTAGCCGGCTTTTCGCTGGCGCAGTCCGATGTGATGCGCCGCGCCATGGGAAAGAAGGACGAAAAGTCCATGGCCGAGCAGCGATCGAAGTTCATTGAAGGGGCTCAGGCAAGCGCTGGCATCGAAAAGGCACTTGCAACGGAGATCTTTGACCTCATTCAAAAGTTCGCCTCGTACGGTTTTAATAAATCGCACTCGGCGGCCTACGCCTATCTGGCCTATCAGACGGCTTGGCTCAAGGCCCATTACCCGTCGGAGTTCCTCGCGGCCAACATGACGGCTGAGTTGAATGATCAGGCCAAGATCGTTGCGCTTATCGATGAGGCCAAGCGCTACGGTATCACAGTGCAGCCCCCTGACGTTAACCGATCGATGGCAACATTTATCGCCGAAGGATCTACGATCTTCTTCGGCATGGCTGGCATTAAGGGCGTTGGTGTGGGTGCCGTGGATGCCATCGTAGATGCGCGCGCTGATGGCCCCTTTACCTCGTATTACGACTTTGCCGCACGAGTGGAAAAGAAGGTGCTCAACCGGCGTCTTATGGAGTCGCTTGTCTGTGCCGGTGCCTTCGATCGACTTGGGCATGGTCATCGAGCGCAGCTGTTTGATGCCATTGATACGGCGCTGCATTTCGGCGCGCAGGTGCAGGACGACGCGCTGTCGTCGGCCGGTGGACTATTTGGTTCAGAGGATATTGAGCGTCCGAAGGAACCGGCTCTTCCTCGCACAGGTGAATGGCCCGACGTTGAGCGACTTCGCCGTGAGCGTGAAGTCCTGAGCTTCTACGTTTCGGGTCACCCGCTTCAGGAACATGCGCTCGCTGTGTCCTCTCTCAGTACGATCAATCTCTCCAAGCCCGACCCCGAACTATCCGGCAAACCCGGGCGCATTTGCGGGATGATCGGCGAGATCCGTACGCGCCTTGATCGACGCGAGAACACGATTGCGTTTGTCAAACTCGAACAGTTCCATTCCTCAATGGAACTGATCTTCTGGAGCGAGAAGTACAAACAGTATGCCGAGCAGATCAAGGTGGGCGCTGTGGTTGTGGCCGTAGGCAAATGCGAGGTCAGCGGCGAATCGATAAAGATCACGGTCGATGAGCTCCTGACAATCGAGCAGGCTGAGAAGAAGTTTGCACGGGGCTATGTGGTGCGCATCGATCCCGACAAGGTCAGCCCCCAGCAGCTGGAGCAGCTGAAGTCTCGCTGCAATACCTCTGATGCCACGCATTCGCTGACGTTTGTGGTGGTGCACCCCGACGGAAACCGGCAGTACACAACTACCACGCGCATTGCCTCTTCACTCACGATGACGGCGTACCTGTGCGAGACATTCGGGGAACCAAACGTTCTGATCGATACTGAACGCTAACGCCGTACAGGAGAATATCTCATGCTGCATCTGCAATCAGCCATCGGACTTGTCATCATCATCGCGATGGCCTTCCTTTGGTCCTCCGGGCGTAGCCGGATCCCGTGGCGCACTGTTGCCTGGGGCATGATCCTGCAAGCGCTGCTGTGCCTTTTCATAATCGTCTTTCCTCCCGGCGTGGAGCTGTTTCGACGCATGGGCGATGGCATCACGTGGTTTCTCGGATTTGCCAACGAGGGTGCAGCATTCCTCTTCGGAGATTTGCCCCTGCCAAAGGGTCAGGCCGTTGTTGGCTTTCAGTTTGCCCTTACTATCACGTCGGTGATCGTCTTCTTCTCATCCTTCATGGCCATCCTGTATCATTACGGAATCATGCAGCGCTTCGTTCGACTTACGGCAGGGCTTCTGCAGAGGACAATGAGAACATCTCCGATCGAGTCGATCAATGCTGTTGGTGAGATCTTTTTGGGGCAAACAGAGTCTCCCCTACTTGTGCGACACTACATCCCGCACATTTCGGCCTCCGAACTCTTTGCTATGATGGTTGGCGGCTTTGCCACAATCGCCGGCTCTACCATGGGGGTTTACATCGCTCGAGGTATCTCGGCCACCGACCTGATGATCGCCTCGATCCTGGCTGCTCCGGCGGCTCTTGTGCTGGCCAAGATCGCTGAGCCGGAAGCCCCCTCTCATGCAGCCGATCAGCAGCAGACCTCGGTGGTGGACCTTGATCCTGTACTCGACTCCGGCAACGCTCTCGATGCTATTGCACGGGGCGCTTTTGACGGTGCCAAGCTAGCGTTGAATGTCATTGTCGTACTCATTGCCTTCAAGGCCCTCGTAGCGGCGCTCGACGCGATGATGGGTATCGGTGCGACGTCCCTTATGCAATGGGGCTTACCATGGGCGCCACGGTCGATTGAAGAACTGCTTGGTGTAATCTTTTTGCCGTTTGCCTGGATGACTGGTATTCCCGGCAACGAGGCACAGACATTTGCTTCACTTCTGGGCACCAAGATCTCTCTGACGGAGTTCATCGCCTATGACAAGCTCGCACAGTATGTGAATACGGGCGCTCTCAGCGAGCGAACCGTGCGCCTGGCAACCATTGCTCTTTGCGGCTTTGCCAACGTGATGTCCATCGGCATTCAGATCGGCGGCTATGGCATGATGGCACCAGCACGCCGTGCGGAAGTAGCTCGTTTCGGGTTCAAAGCCATGTGCATTGGAGCACTGGCGAACCTGTTGACGGCCTGCATGGTAGGATTGTTTATCTGACGTCCGTCACAGGTCCAATCCGGCATCACCCAAGAGCCGATCCACATCGTCGTCCGTAACGGCCCAGCCAGCGGCCGACGTGCTGCTTCTGCGAACAAGTTCATCGGTGAGAGCATCGACGTCGCGCTCAGTGGCATGCGTAGAGATCGTCCCGAACGATGTCGAATCAGAACCCTGCGTGGTTGTGCCTCTGTCAGGATGAAAGGTCACTACCATAATCACCGTTGCGGCGGCAGCCGTCAGAGCCAGGGCTAGTCTCGCAGCACGAGGCCGCCCCACACTCTGAGCATTCAGCGCCCGCTGAACACGCATGGACATAGTTGACGTTGCTGATTCGATGGCCGCATCTCGCCGATGCTTATGCGCCGTCATGTTAGGGCCGAGTTCATTTACCGGCAGACCGTGCTCGGAAAGCTGTTCTCGAAGTTCCTGCTGGATGTCATTCGGCATCATGTGATCCACTCCAGTGAGCATAGTACTCAGAATCCTTCAGGTGTTCGGCGATCTTCTTTACCGCCCAATGGTAGTTGGCCTTTAGAGCCCCTTGACTCGTCCCCGTGATGGCACTGATCTGTTCGTAGGACAGCTCATCGTAGAACCGAAGGCTGAATGTTTCGCGCTGCTTTGGTGGCAGCTGGGCAAGCACCTTGCGCATGTAGGCATCAAAATCACTTTGCTCTGCATGATCACTTGGCAAGGGGCCAGCAGAGGCCACCTCAATCTCCCCTTCATCGCTGCCAATGCCAAAGAAGCTCTTGATGCGCCGACGTCGGAACTCGGACCGACATTGGTTGATTGTGACGCGGTAGAGCCACGTTTGCAGAGAACTTTGCTGCTGAAACCCGTCCACAAACCGCACGGCGCGCATCAGCACATCCTGCGTAACATCCTGCGCATCCTCAACGTTGTTCATCTGTCGAAGGGCCACCGAGTATACGAAACGCTGATACTGACGCACCAGCATCGTCACGGCTTGATCGCGATCGCCAGCACGAAGCGTGCTGAGGATCTCATCATCAATACTCCGAGCGTCGGACATGCTCAAGGCGGCTGAGTGAAACATGTTTGCGTTTTCCCGAATAACGACAAGTGCCCCAGACGTCAATCGACTGCTGGAGGTTTAATCATGGTATCACTCACCGTTTGATTCGGGTGTTTCACGTTCATTAGATACTGGCGCTGAGCCAGCGACCCTTGCGCATGACCGCGTAGGCTATGAGACAGAAGATCGCATACCCAGTTGGGATGCCGATCCAGATCCCGGTGACGCCGAGACTCGTCAGATGAGACAAGATATAGCACAGCGGTAACTGCACCCCCATTAGCGATCCGGCTGTGATGGCCATTGCCAGCATCGAGGCCCCGGCTCCGGAGATCACGCGCACGGCAACAAGTCCAACAGCAAAGAAAACGTAGCCGAACACCGTGATGTGAAGGTAGTTGGTTGCCTCTGCCACGGTCGACGCCGATGTTGTGTAGGCCATGACGAAGTTCTGGCCGAACAGCCACACTGCGATTGCCAAAATGATCATGAGAACTGAGAGCTGAAGAGAGGCGCTACGAAAGAACTGCCATACACGCTCCACCTTACCCGCACCAAGGTTCTGTCCGGCAGCCGTCTGCACGGCGATTCCAACAGCAAACACCGTCATGAACGCTACCATGTCAACGTTCAGGCCAAGAGTGTAGGCCGCCGAGGCCGATGTTCCAAACGCGCCGACCATCGAAAAGATGACGGCGCGGTTCAGGCTTACGGAGAGCATCTGGATCGACGCCGGCAGTCCTTGACGGATCACGCGCATGAGCAGTGAGGCGTCAAGTTGGAAGTCCGAAAAGTCCAGTCGCAGATTCGTCTTGCCTCCCAGCAGAGCCGTCATCGCGATCACCGTACCGCTCATCTGTGCCAGAGCTGTTGCAAGGCCCGCCCCCTTCATGCCAAGCTGTGGGAACGGACCAATTCCGAAGATCAGAAACGGGGCGATGATGGCATTGAGAACCACCGTCAATACTAGAACCACCGTCGGGAACATCGCATTACCCGTGGAACGGGCCAGCGAGAAGATATGGAAGTTGGTGAGGTTGAAGGTGAAACCGATAAGGAGCATGCCGAGGTAGTCCATACTGTACACAGCCACGTCTGGGGGCATGCGCATCATTACAGGGATGGCCGGCATGGCAAGGTAGAAAAGACCCGTTACTACGGCAGCCATTAATGCCATCCCAACGAGCGACTGCGTGGCTGTGCGCTGCGCGCCGTGAGCATCACCCTCTCCAAAGCGTCTCGACACAATGATGCCCGCACCCACGGCTATGCCGCTGACCAATGTGAAGAGGAAGAAAACGATCTGATCTGTCGACCCAATGGCAGCGATAGCAGCATCGCCAAGACGCGACACATAGTACCGATCGACCAGCGAGTAGATCATGTTGATGATGAAGCTCAGAGCAATAGGAACAGAAAACAGTCGCAGTGAGCGTCCAACGGGATCATTGATGAGATCTACGCGGCGCTTGACAAAGGCAGATGACACGGGGCTCCTTGGGCTCGACACCCGCAACAGTGAACTGCCGGGTGACAATGAACATTTCGTAATGAGGTGCAAAGCTACGACGAGGTAATTTGTCGGCTTGATCGCAATCTCCATGAGTAACGTCCTTCTCTTCTCGGCCGCACTAGTATATCTGGTGCGTCTTGCCTACTTCTGGCGTGGCCAGTGGCGTAGCGGTCGGGCATTGCCATTGTACAATGAATCTGTTCCTCGTGTGACGGTGGTTGTACCAGCTCGCAATGAGGAGCGTCTCATTGCTTCCTGCATTGAATCACTTGTCGCCTCCGATTACCCCTCATCGCATCTTGAGATCATCGTTGTCAACGACCGTAGCACCGATGCTACGGCAAAGATCATTGATGAACTGGCCCGCCTGCACACATGCGTTCGTGCCCTTCATCGTCAGGAAGCCGATGCACGCGAGAATCTTCGTGGTAAGCCGGGAGCGCTGCAGTTTGGGATCGATCATGCATCGGGAGAGATCATTTTGATCACCGATGCAGACTGTTCTGTGCACCCTCTCTGGGTTCGCACAATGGTTGCCCCCTTCACTGATCCGTCGGTAGAGATGACGGCAGGACTCACGGTTGTCCGCCCTTCGAGCACATTTGCTCGCATTCAGGATATTGAATGGGTGTACACATCCAGCATGGCCCAGGCAGCGAATTCAAACGGACATCCCTTGGGATGCTTCGGTAACAACATCGCCATCCGAAGTTCAGCATTTGCGGAGCTGGGCGGATACCGAGGAATTCCGTTCAGCGTGACCGAGGATCTCGCACTTATGCAGGCGATTCATGGTCGTCATGGATCGATCGTTTTTCTCTGCGAGCCTACGGGCCAGGTAGTTACCGAACCCTGCTCGACAGTGTCTGATTATCTGCGACAGAAACAGCGTTGGGTGCAGGGTGGCCTCGGCCTCGGATGGAGAGGATTCACCTTCATCGGTTCGAGTGTCGTGTACTGGGTCGGTCTCGTTTCGTCGATCGTCATGGGGTCGTTGCCGTGGACAGCCCTGTTCTTGGCGCTACGCTTAGTCGGAGATGGTGTTCTGATCACCACTACCGCCATACGCATGCGTCGCTGGTACCTGCTATGGATGGGCGCACCAGTTCTGATACTGCTGCTGCTGCTGGAACTCATGCTCCCGCTCCTTGCAATGCAACGGCGGGTAGTGTGGAAAGGCCAAACCTTCGTTCCGAAACCTTAGTGGTGGTGCTTCCGTGAGATGATTCCGCCGGAGGTATCCTTGATAGCACTGGCAAACACAAATGCATTTGGATCGACTTCGGCGATCAGATTCTTTAGCTTTCGCAGTTCAAGTCGGGTGATCACCGTGAAGATGATGTCACAATCGGTGCTAACGTGATAGCTGCCCGGAAGAAAACCGCGCTCGCCCTTGTATACGGTAATGCCCCGACCAAGATTGTTTACCAGCTGGTGCTTGATCTCTTCGCTCTTGGCCGAAATAATGGTGACGCCGGTGAATGCCTCAAGACCCTCGACCATGTAGTCGATACATCGTGATGCTGAGAAATATGTCAGGATCGAATACAATGCCGTTTCGATACCGAACGCAAATCCTGCAAACACGAAGATCATGATATTGATACCGAGAATGATCTCGGCGATTGTGAAGCTGGTTCGACGAAGAGTATAGAGCGCAAGCACTTCGATTCCGTCAAGCGCGGCTCCGGCCCGCATGACCAACCCGACGCCGATACCGAGAAGAGCTCCACCAAAGACCGATACCAGAAGCTTGTCGCCCGTGGCCGGTATGGAAGGCATCACCTCAAGACACACGCCAAGCATAACAACTCCGGCAAGCATGCGCATGGCAAAGCGACTCCCTGCCGAAAAGTGGGCCGCAATGATCATCGGCACATTGAACAGAACGATCAACAAGCCCAACGACCAGTGATTAAGCTCGTGCACCAGCAGTGACAGCCCCGTTACTCCTCCGTCAAAGAACCGATTCGGAACGAGAAAGTCCTTCAGCGCAACACTGGCAATAACAACGCCGGCTAGCGTCAGGGCTAAATCTCTGCCATGCTCATTCAATGCAGACCTGTTCGATGCAGGCTGCGTCTTGTCGGCACCGCCACCTAACGTATCGACCACTGCATTTGCTCGTAACTGTTGCAGATTGGCGGCCTTCTGAGCGTCAAACATGTTTCGAGCTGACTGGGTGTGGTAGGAATGTTGCTCTATGAATTCGATCTGCTTTGCAGGCCACATCTGATCAGTAAGATCAGGTTGCGTGAATCGGTACTCCTCACGCATGCGTGCGGCCGTAGCTCGGTACTCGGTTCCTCCAAGCGTGGCTAGATCGGCGTCGCATACGATCTTACTCAACTGATCAACGGGGCTTTGTGGAACTCGAGTCGAACCAATGATCCGACAGATCGCCTCGATTGCCTGGTGCTCGTAACCATACCGAGCGAGATTCTCTCGAGCCCACGCACATGATCGATCTTCGTGCCGTTCACGTCCGCCCACATATCCGACATCGTGCAAAAGAGCGGCCGTCTGGACAAGTACCCGTGAATTATCGTCGAGACTTTCGGCATCAGAGATGCGCTCGGCATCACTGAGCACCTGAAGAGTATGATCTAGGTTGTGATAACAGTATTCCGCGCCAACGTTGTCGGTTAGATAGGCCGATACATCGGTCTTAAGGTCGAGAAATCGCATCAATGCATCCGGTGAGGGTGATTGTAAAGATCATGTTGATGGTGGTCTGAAAGTTGTCTATTCACGGTTTACAGACTTACATCCGTATCCCCGGGATTGGCCACAACGTAAACATCGATTTCGCCACGGTTTTTGGCAACAACAGTTCCGGAGTGGGAGCATGGAATCTCGTCACGCACCAATTCATGCGTGGCAGAGCTCATACTGATTCTGTTTACCTGGCCAAGCTGCTGCAGCCGCGCGGCAACATTAACCGTGTCACCCCAGATATCATAGGCGAACTTCTTCTTGCCAACAATGCCGGCAACCACCGGACCGGAATGGACTCCGATACGCACGTCGAAACCCGGACCTTCGTGCTCGCCCCCTTGCTGATGAATCTCCTCGACAACGGCAAGCATTTCTCTGGCGGCCGCGATGATTCGCAACGCATGCTGCTCCGATTCAAGAGGTAGCCCTGCTACGCACATGTAACTATCCCCCATCGTTTTGATTTTTTCAATTCCATGTCGGTCCATGATGGAGTCGAATCGAGTGAAGTACTGATCAATGTGCTGGACCAGATCCGCCGCCGTCATGGTCTGGCTGATACGGGTAAAACTCACGAAGTCGGCGAACAATACCGAGACCATCTCGTAGGCTCGCGGCCTTGCAACACCAACGGACTTGAGCTCCTGAACAGTAGCCTCTGGAAGAATGTTCAGCAGTAAACTATCGCTGAGTTCTTGCTCCTTTCGCAGTTCCTCTTGCTTCTCCTCGAGCAGTCGCAGAGCCTCGTTCTTTGTCTGCTCGTATGTGTTGGTAACAAGGAACATAATGACCACCAGCCCACCAAGGGCCAGCGTGAGAAAGGTGGTGTGAAACGAAGGCAGGTACGTCACAGGAATGGTAGCGATCGAGTCCTGCAGCAGCACCATTACCACCACATAGGCAACAGAGACCACAACAAACACGATGGCAGTTCGGACGTTGCAATAGATGAGTGCAAAGATGGCCGGAAGGATGATAAAGGGGGTGACGGGCGAGGTGAAGAGTCCTCCCGAGAATGTCACAAGAACAATGTTCAATAGCAGAATGAACGACGAGAACACCACTCCAAGAAACCACATCGACTGGCCTCTACGAAGCAGATACGGCAAAGCACCGAACATGCCTACGGCCGCGATCATTGCGTAGAGCCCAACGGTGAAGTTGATGAAGTAACTCATCACGCCATACGTGCCGGCAAAGAGCGCAACGATCATGCTGGTTGCGATGAAGATCTTGTGCCGACGAATGTTGTCCGGCCGCTGGACGAGGTTGGCGGGAAGGAAACTGTCTAGCCAGCCCGAGAGACTCAACCTCATGTCGAGCTACCCACCTTCCTCATCCGCTGCAGCAGGATCAGGTAGAGAATGTCAAAGAATGCAACCGTCACATAGAGCGTGGTTAAGAAGAGATTGTCGGAGTACTTTGTTTGGAACATGACACTGATCACGCCAGTGCCCAGAAACTTTGTCCAGCCCAACAACATGGAGGATTCGTGTGGACCTTTGGAGAGCAATAGCCCAATGAATGCAACAGACATCACAACGTTGACGATGTAATTGTCAATCACTCCCATTGGCAGATCATATCGCACCATGAACGATGATGACAAGGTGATGCTGAAGATGAAGCTCATTATCATCAGCCATACGAAGTTCTCCCGAAGGTATGCTGCATTGAACTGCTCACGACCATAGCGGAAGAGGTTGAAGATGATCACCATGTCAAGTAGCATCCACATCCAGTAGGCAACAACCAGTGCCTTCCCCATGTCGGGTACAAAAAAGATGGCAGCACCGACCTCGGCACCGAAGTTGCAGATCACGGCCGCAACGGGGATGATGAGTTGCTTCTTACGAACGGCAGCACGCAGGATGATGACGTAGGCTACGATCCACAGAACTGCGCCGAGTGTAAAAAGTACTATCTGCCATGGTTGGTAGTTCGTAGTATCGAACCACGGATGTGGACTCTGTAGATACTCCCAGATCGTCACGGTAGCCCCCTTGGTGAGATATGTGCATCGGATGCCGCCCTTTGGGACGTTGCCCGACCAAAGCGATGTCGAATGAACTGCAGGATCGATAGCCCTGCCTCCACCAGCCAGTGCATTGGTTCACGCCATGGTAGCCCCATATCATAGCGTCGTTTATCAATTGCTCGTAGAGCCGCCAGAGTAATCGGCTCATGAACATCCCACACCTCACACCGCATATCCGAACTGCCAACCGATTCGAGAATGGCATTTACGGCGCGTCGAGCCGCCTCGTTTGCTGCCTCCATCGTGGCCAGATCGGTGTTTGTGCGCACATAGTCAGAAGCCAGAAAGAGATTGCCAATTGCTGTATAGGCTTCGGGTCGGTTATCCCATGATCGGACGGTGTTCACAAGCAGCGGTTCTTCATTCATTTCGCGATCATGGGGCTCTGCCTTGATGTCCCCATCAATGTGCCAGAACTCTATCATTTCGTCGGAGAGGACCACATTCCCATCAACGTTGAGTGCGTCGCAGAGCTGCTTCCATACTTCGACGCGTATTTCTTCGTGGGAACATTCGCGGGCGATCTTGCCATTCGAGCCCGGTGAATCCCAGCCTGACACATCAACCGAAAGGATACTGCGGACACGTCCGTTCCCACGCTCTTCGATATCATATCCGGGCCAGAACTGCAGCTGCGAGATCGACGTCAAGGCCCATGGCGAATCGGAATAGATAGTGTGGCCATGGACAATTGGTCGGTCCACGTTCAAGTAGTACTGGACGCCATTCATCCAGGCTACGCTCGGCGCCAGACGCACGATCCCCTCAAGATTGGAATCAAGCGCTATGAGATCTTTCGTGATAAGCCGAGCAGCGCGCTCAACCGGCACGGCAAGAACATACATATCGGCCTGAACGTCGTGAAGTTCACCAGAATTATCTCTCACGGTTACCGAGGACAACTTGCCGTTGCCTACCATGAGTTGTTCAACCGTATGGCCAAGGTGAAACTGCACACCACGTTGCTCTAGATACTCGCGCCAAGGGGCCAACCAGACATCGTTCGTTGGGCCGTTGAGAACACGGTCGGTGTGAACACCTGGACTGGTCATGTTGAAGATCAGTTGGAGGAAAATGTTCCCCCCGGTCTTCGTACTTGCTGAGTGAGCGTTAGCGGCAACAAGTGTGCGCGTAAGACCCTGAACAAGCAAGGCCCTATAGCTATCACTGAATCGATCTGCCTGCAAAAAGTCCCACCAGGAAATCCGCTCGTATTCATCCGCACGTCGCTCTCTGCAGCTGGTCATCAGCTGCCAGACCCTTTCGGTAAAGAACCGCATCTCCTCGTCGGTAAGTCCCGTGTCGGCCGTCAGATCGCTAAAAAGTACACGCAGGTCGTCAAGACTCGATGGGAAGTTCACGATTGCCGTCAGCGATTGCCGTCCGGTGCGCGCAACAAGCACACGGTTTGTTGGCGTCAGGTTTTCTAACACCGTCCCCATGCTACCATCGACCCGGCGGAACGGTATGCGCGACATCGTGTCGGTCACATGACGGTAGAATCCCGGAAAGAATCGAAATCCGTGCTCACCTGGAAGATACTTTCCCGAATGAATCTGGTTGGTTTCATGCACCTCAACGCTTCGAGCTTTGCCCCCTACGTAGAGGTGATGCCTATCGTAGACATCAACGACAATACCTCTCTCAATGAGCTCATGGGCCACGCTCATTCCGGCCACGCCGCCGCCAAGAACGGCAACTCTCTTCGCCATCAGTGCACCCTGTCTAAGTGGTCACAATCGTCAGGCGAAAATATAGCCCAATTGATAATCGAAACCGATAATCTCCACGTGATACACTGCACGAATCCGAGATGCACAAACACCCTGAGCCGTTGATTCCTCCAGCTTATCGGCGTCCCTTCCAGCGCTCAAGACGAGGAATGCTCCGAGTGGCAAACCATGCCACAAATGCATTGTAGCCGTTCTTCTTCATCTGCTCCACGCAGAATGTCTGCATCTTCTTGGCTGTATCGATCTCCGGTGGGGTGAGAAATCTGCCACGCTCGTAGCACATCGAACAAAACCTCGTGCTGATCGATCCATCAGCCTCAGTGCCACCACCCTGACGATCCTTTGCGAGCGGAAAACCGCAGCTTTGACAAAACTTGCTTGATGACATGACAACGACTCCGATGCGTGCACAACACCAACGAACCTAACACCTCGCGGTGTTCACGTCACTACGTCATCACTCGTTCCTCGGGCCACACCCGGAGCAATGACGATTCAGGGTTTGAACAACACCCCTTGATCCCATACCTCAGTACCTCAGTACCTTAGTACCTCAGTACCTCAGTACCTCAGTACCTCAGCAATCGCCTCCATGAGCCCCTTGAACGGAATTCCAATACTCACAGAGAGAGCGGATTCGCACAATGTGTTAACGCTGATACCGATCGTGGATGCATCGTAGGAGGGATGAGAGGATATCTCTGTGCGCTCCTCGGCAGTAGCGGCTTGCACGACATTGGGATATGCGAGTCCGTGCATTCCGCCCATTCCACAACAGGCCGCCGATGGTGGAAGGATGACGTTGGATGAGAGTTGCCGTGCTATGGCGACAAGTCGATCAGCGGTTCCAAGTTTTGCTGCGCCACAACCAGGGTGAACCACCAGGGTTTTCGAGGTTTGCTCAATTGGCAGTCGTGGCAGGAGCAGCTCTGCAAAGCCAACCTGATCAATGATGGTTATCCCCTCGGCTCTGGCTGCCCTCGCGATGGCGGCAGCACAGGTGGACGTGTCGAGGAGAACGGGTACGGACCGGCCCGCAAGCGCGATGCGGATATCGCGCATGAGCGTCGCGGAGGTGAATTCTGCGGCCTCGTGAAGTCCTTGCGAGGAAAGGGGCTGTCCACAACAGCCATCGGTCTGAGAGAGCGTGCTGATGCGTATTCCTGCAACGCGGGCAAGCATCAAGATCGTTTCCTGCAACGATCGTTCCGAACTGTCGTGCCGACATATTGCACTTACACAGGTCGGCACGTACAGCAGGTCGTATGTGTCCGTCTTCGACGTTGCGATACGCTGAGGTACCGAAAGACCATGCAGTCGGGTTGACCTTGCAGCACCGACGAATCTGCCGATGCGAAGCATCATCCGAGCGGCCAGACGCACACTGTGCATGTTCCGTGCAGCGATACCGGCTATCTCCTGGCTGATACGTCCGTGGTTTCTGCGTTTCTTGACGAGTGAACCGGTATCGATGCCCACCGGACAAACGGTGGCGCAAATACCATCAACTGCGCAGGAGTCTACCACGTCGAACTTGGCTTCATTCTTAAGCTCACAGAGCATCTCTACGTCATGCGCATGGAGCACCATCTCGCGTTCGACAACGATACGCTGTCGCGGCGTGAGCGTGACGTTCCGAGTCGGACATACATGCTCGCAGAATCCACATTCGATGCAAGCATCTGCCACAGCACCGATTTCTCCATCAAGGATCGGAACCGGCTTGATGTTTCGCACGTGTGCCAGTGGGTCAGTGTTGATGATCACGTCGCGATTGAGCACGTTCATTGGGTCGAGCACAACCTTTATGCGCTGCATGATCTCGTAGGCACGCGCGCCCCATTCTCGCTCAACGAAAGGGGCCATGTTGCGGCCCGTTCCATGCTCTGCTTTGAGTGATCCGGCATGACGGTCCACGACGATCTCGGCGATACGCTCCATGAAAGCCGCGTAGCGATCGATCTCTCCGATTTTGGAGAAGTCCTGACACACCACAAAGTGGATATTTCCATCCTTGGCATGCCCGAACACGATCCCGTCATTGTACCCGAACTCCCGGAACGCCCCCTGCACATCCCGTACGAGCGCGGCGAGGCGATCCGGCGGAGCTGCAATGTCTTCGTTGATCATCGTGCTGCCGGGTGCACGCATTGCCCCCACGGTTGGCATCAGCCCCTTTCGAAGCTTCCACAATGCGGCCTGCTGCTTGGGTTGAGACGTCCACATGATGCCGTCGACGTCAGGGGGCTGGCAGTCATGAAACTCCACCAGAAGTGCTGCCGCCCCCTGCTGATCGATGCGGTACTCCTCCGGCGTCGAGTCAAGAGCTGAGAAGGATCTCATCGAAGCATCGTCCATGAGTTCAATAGCTGCCGCGCCTGCCTGTCGCCACCATTCAACACGCTCGCAAGCACTCTCGAGCGAGTCATAGACGATCAGCGCGGTCTGTTTGCTTGAGGCATCGGACACGGTTCGAAGAGTGACGTGCTCGATGAACCCGAGTGTGCCCTCGCTGCCCACTAGCAGGCGTGCAATGATGCGTGCCGGTTCGTCCTCATCGACGAGAGCATTCAGCGAGTAGCCGATGGTATTCTTGATCAGATACTTGCGTCTGATGAGCCTCACGAGATCAGCATCAGCGCGGACCTCATCACGCAGCGCAGCAATGGCGGCATGCAGTGGCGGATTGGTCTTATGTAGCTGTTCATCGGCAGTGTCAGTGGATGTATCGATGCGGGTTCCATCAGCCAGCACATAGGCCATCGAGTCGAGCGTGTGATAGGAGTTCTGCGCCGTTCCGCAGCACATGCCACTAGCATTGTTGGCAACGATCCCGCCGACCATGGCCGCCATTAGTGACGCCGGATCCGGGCCGAGCTTTCGTCCATATCGGTGCAGGTGTGCATTGACGCGTGCGCCAGTAACTCCGGGCTGCATGCGCACGCGGTGCCCGTCATCAAGGATCTCCACACCGGACCATCCCCGTGAAAGATCTACTAGAATGCCGTCGGTTACGGCCTGACCCGATAGGCTTGTACCGCCTGTGCGGAAGGTACAATGCCGGCCATGACGCTGACACCAGGCAAACAGAGTGCGGAGTTCTTCAATGTCCCTCGGGCGAACGATCGCCTGTGGTACAAGCCGGTAGAGCGATGCGTCATGCGCATAGGCCAGACGATCGATGATTCGTCGGGTTAGCGATGAGCCGAGCAACGTTTGAAGCTCGTCAAGGGGCTCACGCATCACACAGCCTTACACCTGAAAGACGCCCGTGCGCAGCTCAGGCAGCGAACCCTGGTGAGATGCCACAGCGATACCGCGGGAGACCATCGCACGTGTCTCGGTTGGCGCAATGATTCCGTCAACCCACAATCGCGATGCCGCATAGACTGGAGTCGTCGTGGATTCGTAGCGCTTCTGAATGTCGTTCAACATGGTCTTCTGCTGTTCCGCGGTGAGCTTCTCTCCGCTCTTCTCCAGCTGAGCAATCTTGATCGTCAGAAGTGTTTTAGCAGCCTGTGCTCCGCCCATAACAGCAATCTGAGCCGTAGGCCATGCATAGATGAGGCGCGGATCGTAGGCCTTACCGCACATTGCGTAGTTGCCCGCACCATAGGAGTTGCCCATGATGACCGTAAACTTCGGGACAATGCTGTTTGCTACGGCATTCACGAGTTTGGCGCCATCCTTGATGATGCCTCCCTGCTCTGCGCGTGTACCGACCATAAAGCCGGTGACATCCTGCAGGAAGACAAGAGGAATACCACGTTGGTTGCAATTCAAAATGAAACGCGCGGCCTTGTCAGCAGAGTCGGAATAGATCACTCCCCCTACCTGCATCTCGCCCTTTCCGGAGCGGGTGATCTCGCGATTGTTGGCAACGATACCAACAGCCCAGCCGTCGATGCGAGCATAGCCACAGATAATACTTGCGCCAAACTCGGCCTTGTACTCATCGAACTCCGATCCGTCAATGAGTCGTGCAATTACCTGACGAGTGTTGTATGGTTTGCTATGGTCGGCCGGGATGATACCATAGATCTCTTCACCGTCGAACGCCGGCTCACGGGGCTCGATGCGCGAGAAGATCTGCGTCTTGCCCTTGGTTGGCGAGAACTTCTCGACCAATGACCGAATGGTTGCCAAGGCTTCTTCATCGGACTCGACCTTGTAATCCACCACGCCGCTGATAGAACTATGCATCGAAGCTCCTCCAAGAGGCTCAATGCCAGTCTTCTCTCCAATGGCTGCCTCCACCAGGGCGGGTCCGGCAAGAAAAACACTTCCGGTACCGTTGACGATGATCGCCTCGTCGCACATGATCGGCAGGTACGCACCACCGGCCACGCACGGCCCCATGATGGCGGCTATCTGCGGAATGCCAAGGGCACTCATCATCGCATTGTTCCGGAACTGACGTCCGAAGTGCTCTTTGTCCGGAAAGATCTCGTCCTGCATCGGCAAAAACACCCCGGCCGAATCAACGAGATAGATGATCGGTAGGTGGTTCTCAAGAGCAATTTCCTGGGCACGCATGTTCTTCTTTGCCGTCATCGGAAACCATGCGCCGGCCTTGACGGTGGCATCGTTGGCCACGATCATACACTCGCGTCCATGGATAATGCCGATACCGGCAACCACTCCGGCGCTGGGGCAGCCCCCTTCCTCTGTGTACATTCCCTGAGCCGTCAGAAGACCGACCTCGAGAAATGAGGAGCCGACATCGACCAACGTAGCGATCCGCTCGCGGGCCGTCATCTTGCCTTTGGCCTTATGCCGCTCAATGGCCTTGGCACCGCCACCGCGACGCACTGCGTCGCTGATGCCCTCGATAATGCGCATTGCCTGACGGTTCGCGTCAGCGTTTGACTCAAACGACAGGTCGTGAGTAAGAGGTGAGCCGATTGTGCGTGCCATGGTCCTAGCGTGTGAGAGAACTCGGAACAAAAAAGGCGCTCGAAGGAGCGCCTTGGACAAATACACGTTGATTCATGATCCTGCCTGAAAGCAGACCGATCACTTGCCGGCTGGTGCCGCAGCTGGAGCAGGCGCTTGAGCCGGCTGCTGAGCTGGTTGCTGAGCTGGCTTTGCAGCTGGAGCCTGCATCACCGGACGAGGTGCATCCTTGGCGACCGTCTCGCGCTGCGTGCCTTGCGATGTTTCTAGGAACACGCTATTGATCAGCACGGCAAACACGGCGATGATGCCCAGAAGAACCATTGTGGCCGTCTGCAGCACATTGCGAGACTGGCGCACGCCGAAGAGATTGGTCATCTGACCGCCAAGACCGCTCATTCCGGAAATCATGTCAGCCTTTCCGGGCTGGATGATCACAACAAGCAGAAGCAGCAGTGATGAAATGGCGGCAATGACTGTGAGAAGCGTATCCATGATTTTCTTCGTGGTTTATTGGACGGCAAAGATAACACCAGAGGCCGTTATGGGCAACCCAAGCCGACGCACATTGGATGATCAAAGGCCAGACCATTGTCAGAGAACCAGACAAGAAACGTGTCGTAACGGTCTTCATTCTTTCGGAAATAACGGTTCATTTCCGCCTGATTTCCATAGCTATACAGCCACCAGAGATAATCCTTGAAACGCGCTTGTTTAAGCAGCCATGCATTCCAGCGCAGCACATCGTTGGTGTAGGTGGAGTCGTACCCTGCGCTTATCCAGCCGCGCAAAAAGCGATAGCGGAGGTCAACGAGCTGCTCAATGCTGAGCCTGCTGATCACTGTGTCGGTCTTGAACATCGTCTGCGCCGATGTAGCGATGGTGAACTCAAATGCCTCTGCGAAGGACATCATGCCCCCTCCCCGCTTGTCGGGGGCTTCGAGAGTTTCGTCAGAGCAGAATCTCATTGGATCCGTCGAATCGCCTATGCGCATCGATAGATTCCACATGTCATACACCAGTTTAGAAATCTCCCTCGTTCGTGCAGAGCTTCGCTCAAGATTCAGGAATAGCTCACCATAGAAGGCCGACCAGATTCTCTCCTTCGTCTCGGAGTAGGACTTGGCCAACCAGTAATAATTGGTTGCGAACATCGGTTCGCTCCGCGTACCCTTCAGCCACCAGTTATTGGCTTCGGTGCGATTACTGTTCCGATAGTAGAGCTGACCGATCTCGAAGTGTAGTCGCCCCGACCCAGGGAATCGTCTAATGCCTTCCTCGTAATGAAAGCGGGCCTTGGCAGTATCCTGCAGTACATCATAGCAGTTGCCGAGGAGCTGGTACCCACGATCTCGCAGTGCCGAATCCCGATAGATCGGCAACAGCACATCTATGGCCTCTGCTTGTCGGTCGGCCATCACAAGGGTTACCGACTTCTCGTAAAGAAACGGCACATATCCGGGTACTTCTTGGAGAGCCTTGTTCCAAAGGTCAAGTGCCGATTGCGGAAGATTCGCATCCATGGCCTTGACGGCCTCGCGGGATAGAGAGTCCGCTCGACGGAATTGCGCACTCAACTGTGCAACGAAGCAAGGGGCGAGCAGAGCGCTCACCACCGCAACAATGGCAAATCGATTTCCATGCATAGAGCGCAAAATGTGAAACTTGACCGAAACGCTCCCGCGCCGCCACAATAGGTTCCGACCTTTGAGCGTCACTTTATATGGCAACGCATCATCCACCACCAACCTCTTCCATGCGCCTGGTTACCTCGGTTACAACCATCTGTTTCACATCTCACCAGACCGGAGGTTATCATGCGTTCTTTCATCGGTGGAATTGTCGGCCTTGCTTTGGCCACCAGCGGACTCTTTGCCCAAACAACGTCTTCGGCTGGGCAGCAGAATTCTGAGAACATACTCGCCGGACCATCCGCGAGGCCTTCGGCACATAAGTCCACGCTGACACGCGCCCTGGGCATCATCGTCGACTCGTCGGATGCTGGCGTCGTGATCACCGAGGTGTCGGCAACTATGCCGGCGTATGAAGCGGGCCTGTGCCGGGGTGACATTCTCCTTGCCGTGGACCGACGTCCGGTTACCTCGGTTGCCCAGGCAACGGCGCTCACCCGAAACCTCGCCGTGGCCTACGTCATGGTGGACTTTCAACGTCGAGACATGCGCATAAGTCGACGAGTCTATGTGGCCGACGGACGCCGTGAAACAATCGGTACCGCACGCGACGGCCGAGCGGCAGCAATCGCTCTGCGGCAGGTATCATCCGAAACAATAGAGGAAGTTGAGGCCTTCGCCAATAATGCTACGCAGAGAGCCACCGATACTATCATTATCGATTTGCGGGGCAACCCGGAAGGTTCACACACACTCTCACGCGATGTTGCGCAACGCATTGCCCGCCTGGGTTCACAGTCTGAACAACGAAATGGCAACGGACGTCAGCTTATCGTGCTTACGGCACAGACGCCCAGTGAGATCGCACGAGTGATGACGTCGATCCTCGCAGATGAAGGTCTGGCCGAGGTTATAACGGAAGTTGCGACATCGATGATCAGCCGTGACATTGGACAATCGGCCGTGACCGGTCCAGTTGCTTCATTCACCAGACGTGAGGTAACGCGCTCATCAGCAGCAGCGCAGGCTCCAGTCTATTGGAGCATGGCACAGTTTCGTGAGCGGTATCCGCAGCCACAGCGTCAGGCGATGTTGCATCCGATGATGGCAGCTATGCCAGCCGCAGCATCTATTGCCTGGGGCCTCAACGGTCAGGCATGGGATGCCCTTGAGAGCGTGCGAACGATGTAGGCCCCTTTTCCGATTCAGCGATAAATCATCAACTTGCATTCTATGATGATCTATCATCGCACTGCACTCTTCCTTGCGTGCCTTATCCATGCAGGTATTTCCGCAACGTCGACGGTGCCGACTGGTGACCAGAGTCTCTTCTGGCGCATCACGGCACCGTCGGGCGTTGTGAGCCATATTTTTGGGACGATTCACCTTGCGGACACAACGGTGTTCCGTCAACGAGACACGGTGCTTCAAATCCTTGGCACGTCCTCGTCATTTGCTGCCGAGATGAACCTCGACTCAGTGTTCCGCCAAATGAGACCGGAGGCTCTGATGATTCCATCCGGCTCGTTGTACGATGTATATGATTCGGCCGATGTCCGACTGATCTGCGCGACGCTTGAGGCGATAAACCCGCTCCTCGGCCGAGCATGTGAGAGAATGAAGCCTGGGGCGGTGATGATGATCGCATCTATGTCAGCCTTTGAACGGACTGCGCCTACATCAATCGATGAGTTTCTCTGGGCGCGGGCCCGGAGCAAGCGGCTCGTGCGACACGGACTGGAGAGCCTTGCCGAACAGATCGCACTGATTGATTCAATGCCGGCATCCTTCGTTATGGAGCAGATCCGTGGGTTGGATTCATCGAAGGTCCAGAGCATCAAGCTTCGCGATCATTACGCACGGGAAGAGCTGGATTCATTGCAGCAAGAAGGTGATGAATCTGATGCGTTTCCACCACAGATGATGGCCATGCTCAACGACCGTCGAAACATCCGGATGGTGGAAAGAATGATACCGTTGCTGAACGATGGCAATGCGTTTGTAGCCATCGGTGCGTTGCACCTTACAGGACCTTCCAGCGTGCTGGCTCTGCTGCGTCAGCGGGGGTATGTGATCGACCCGGTCGTTGGTGGCAACCGCGTCAATTGGCTGGACCGCGACACCCCCGGGAAACGGTGAAAGACGTCCATCGCAATACGATACAGATTGCACTGCGCCTTGATCGTATCCTCGATTGGTTGTGCATAGCCCCCTCCGAGGGCGAGCATTACCGGAATGCCGCGTCGACGGAATGTCTCAAGAACAAGTCGATCCCGGCGGGCAAGTCCTTCAAATGTGAGAGACAGCCTGCCAAGGGCATCTGACTCCAGAGGATCGACTCCGCACTGATAGAACACTATGTCAGGACAGAACGACACGATCGGATCAAGTTCCCGCTCGACAACGGCAAGAAACGCTGCATCTGAGGTTCCATCGGGAAGGTCGACATCGACCGTTGATGGTACCTTGCGGAAGGGGTAGTTTTTGGCTCCGTGAACCGAGAGAATGTAGACATCATCACGTCCGCCGAGGATGTCACTATTGCCGTTACCCTGATGAACATCCAGATCAACGATCGCAACCCGGCGAACACGTCCGTCATGCATGAGCCTGAGAGTGGCGATCGCTATGTCGTTGAAAACGCAAAACCCCTCGCCGGCATCCCGAAGGGCGTGATGCGTTCCCCCTGCCAGATTACCCGAGAGTCCGTCCTTTAGCGCAGCCCGGGCGGATGCCAAACATCCGCCAACGGTGGCCAGTGAACGATCCACAAGTCCAGGACTCCACGGAAATCCAATACGGCGCTGTTCCAGTCGGTCAAGTGTGCCGCTGATGACGCCATCAACGTACCGTTGTGTGTGCGCAAGAAGCACGTCGTCGCGAGAGGCAAGCTCGGGCGCAAACAGCTGAGTTTCGTCAATGATGCCGAGCTCGGTGAGTGTATGCCGGAGCATCCGGTACTTGCGCATCGGAAAACGATGACCGTCGGGAAGGTCGATCGTATAGTGATCCGAATAGAAAACTCGCATGAATCTCGAGCGAAGGGGCTAGTTCGGAGAGAACGTTATAGGAATCGTCACCCACATCGCCGTTGGCGCCCCTTTATAGACTCCCGGAACAAATCGAAGACAACGCACTGCGCGAGCTGCGGCAAGGTCGAACATCTCGTTGGTCGACTCAAGAACCACGAGGTCATCGACAAAACCATTCACATTCACAAAGGCTGTCAGCGTAACGGTGGCCTTGATTCCTCTACCTCGAGCAACGGGTGGATAGATAACGTATGACCCGAGGGTGTCGGCGTTGTACTTCGGTTCATCGTAGGCGACGGTAAATCCGTTCAGACCCGGACGCCGGCGTCCACCAGCTGTATCAGCTGCCGTGACCCCTTTGCGAAACCACGGTGACTGCGAAACAAGACGAGAATGCGGACTGCCAAGGAGCTTCGATTTCTCGCTGATTGCCTTACGCAACGGCATAACACGCATGGCGATGGCAAAGGTGTCAACCGACATCGGATTAAACGGCACAAGCCACTCGGCAATGGAATCGAGCGTCGGTTGTGGCAGCGATGGACGCGCGGCCACAACCTTATTCTCTGTGCCGCGCCGTACGAAGACCATTGACAGATCCATAGCGCGCATCATCGATTGCGGGAATGCTCCCGGGAAGTCCGTGATGTACCGAACGAGTTTGACTTCAGAGTGCGCCGAGCGCGCATAGACGATAAATGGATCGTCTGTTCGCTGTGCCGTGCCCGCCGAAACAGCAAGCAGAAGTGCGCATGACCACAGAGCGATGCGGGCAATCAGTCGACGAGCGGACATGCCACGTGCGCCCCGGAATTCTTCAACACCAGTGACGGAACAGCTGCTGCACATTCCGGCGTGGCCATAGGACAACGCGTGCGGAATCCGCACCCACTTGGCTTATTCAGAGGCGTTGGAATGTCGCCCTGCAAAACAATCCGCTTCTTATCGCGACGTTTCGGATCCGGCTCCGGTACGGCGGAGATCAGAGCACGCGAGTATGGATGCGTCGGATCGAAATACACATTGTCTGCCGAACCGATCTCGACCATGCTGCCGAGGTACATCACGGCAATGCGCTGTGAGATATGATACACCACCGACAGGTCGTGAGCAATGAACAGGTAGGACATGCCGAACTCTTTCTGCAAGTCCTCCATGAGGTTGATCACCTGTGCTTGCACTGACACGTCAAGGGCCGACACGGGCTCGTCGCAAATGATCAAATCAGGATTCGTCGATAGCGACCGCGCTATGCCGATACGCTGCCGTTGGCCTCCGGAAAACTCATGCGGGTACCGTCCGGCATACTCCGGCTGAAGTCCCACGCGCTCGAGAAGCCAAAGGACCTTGTCTTCGACCTCCTTCTTGGACATTTCCGGATGGTGTATCTCAAGGGGCTCTCCAACAATCTGCTTCACTGACATCCGTGCGTTCAGCGAGGAGTACGGATCCTGGAAGATCATCTGGATCTTCGACCGATAGCGAACCATGTCGCTCTTGGACAAGGCCAAAAGGTCCGTGCGTGTTCCGTCCTTCTCCACGTAGATCACCTCGCCGGACAGCTCTACACCGGGCGAGATGTGCCGCAGGATGTTGATCAAGGCTCGTCCGACAGTGGTCTTACCGCAACCGGATTCTCCAACCAGACCAACGGTCTCTCCCCGGTTGATGATGAACGACACATCATCTACTGCCCGCACCTCGGCAACTTTGCGTTGAAACACTCCTCCATGTACCGGGAAACGGACGCTGAGGTTCTTAACCTCAAGTAGGGGCTGACTCATCGTGCACCTCCCTCAACCGACTCAACCAAGTGACACCGCACAATGTGATTCGGAGCAACCTCACGCAGTGGTGGTTCCTCGGTCTCACACCGGTCGATCTTCATTTCGCAGCGCGTACAGAACTTACAGCCGGATGGAAGGTTCATAATACTCGGTACATTTCCCGGAATGGCTTTGAGTCTGTCGTGCCCCTTGCGCTCCTTTGACGGACGAGGGATGGAGGCCATCAGGCCTTGAGTGTACGGGTGCTGTGGGTTGGCAAAGAGGTCTTCGACGGAGGCCACTTCCTGAATCTTGCCTCCGTACATCACGATCACGCGCTGACACATCTCGGCTACCACGGCAAGATCGTGCGTAATGAGCACAATGGCTGCTTCGGTGCGACGCTGTTTGAGCTCCATCATCAGATCAAGGATCTGCGCCTGGATCGTCACGTCGAGCGCCGTTGTGGGCTCGTCAGCAATGAGTACCGAAGGGTTGCAGGCCAGAGCAATGGCGATCATCACCCGCTGGCGCATGCCCCCTGAGAACTGATGCGGATAGTCATCCACGCGCTTCTCGGCATCAGGGATCCCTACCGCGCGAAGCATCTCCACCGCACGCTGCGCAGCTTCCTGCTCAGTGCATTTTGTGTGTGCCTGCACAACCTCGGCGATTTGCATTCCGATCGGGAACACGGGATTCAACGAGGTCATCGGCTCTTGGAAGATCATCGCAATCTCTCGACCGCGGATCGAGTACATCTCTTCGTACGAAAGCGAAACGATGTCCTGACCCTTGAATAGGATCTGTCCACCCATGATGCGACCGGGCGGATCTGGGATGAGCTTCATCAGGGACAGAGCGGTAACAGACTTGCCTGAACCGGACTCGCCAACGATTCCAAGGACTTCGCCGCTGTAGATGTCGAAGGACACTCCGTCAACGGCCTTTGCCCACGTGCCTTCAATGTTGAAGTACGTTTTAAGATCCTTGACTTCGACGAGCTTTTCCTGTGACACGAAGATGTTCCGATGGTGCTGGAAAAAAAGTCCTGTTAGCGAAGCCGCGAGAAGACCTTCGGGTCGAAGGCTTCGCGGATACCCTCGCCGATGAATACCACCAGCGTGAGCGTAATGAACATTGCACTGAATGGCACCACCACAAGCCAATAGCGGGTGATGTTTGACAGGCCAACATTGATCATCTGTCCCCACGACGGCGTCGGTGGGGGCAGTCCAAATCCCAAATAGTCGAGCGACACCAGCGCGCTGATTCCGCCGACGAGAGCAAATGGGAAGAAGGTAATGATCGGGACGAGGGTGTTGGGCAGAATGTGCTTCAGGATGATCGAGCGCGTTGGCACACCGATTGAGATGGCGGCCGCAACGTAGTCACGCAGTCGCTCACGGTAGAATTGCGCTCGCATCTGTGCAGCAATTCCCATCCAGGAGAAGACCACCAACAAAAGAACCAGCAGCGCAAACGTCGGGTTTACGAAGGACACAATGATGATGATCAGGAAAAGGAACGGCAGAGCAGTCCAGATCTCCATGAAGCGCTGCATCAGCAGGTCGAATTTGCCCCCGAAGTATCCCATCATCGCACCGATTGGGATGCCAATGAGGTATTCGAGGATCGATATCAGGATCGCAAAGGACATCGACACCTGAAACCCATAGGCCATGCGTGCAAGGACATCACGTCCGTTATCATCCGTTCCAAAGAGTCGCATCGCCCCGTTGCTGTCATCGGCAAACGGTTCAACGAAGCTCTCGTTACCGGCAACACCTACGTCTTCGTTCGGACTGAACGGGTAGAGCGGCATAACGATAAAGTTCTCGCTTCCCTGCTCTTCCCACTTTTCCTGCAGCTCACGATAATTCGCCTCTCCTTTGTTCCCCACGTCACCATACTGCTCTGCAGGGTCAAAACTCGACGGAGCAATCGCTGAAACAAGGGGCAATGAACCGAGAAAATCACGGCCTGCCGGTGAATACCAATCGCCTTCGTAGCTGATGAGCAACGCTTTGTTGTTCACGAGCAGCGGAAGAAAGAACGAGATCGCGTAGGCAGTCAGCAGGATGATCATCGAGTAGTACCCTCGACGCATGCCCTTGAACTTCCGCCAGCGGCGCTGATTGATGGTCTGTGAGCTTGATGAAGGGGCTGCCATGATCAGGAGAATCGAATTCGTGGATCGACAAGGGCCAGCATAAAGTCGGAGATGATCGAACCGACGAGATTGATCGTGATCGAGATCACCGCAAAGGCAAATGCAACGTTGGTGTCGCGAGTGCCAATGGCCTCGAAGGATAAGCGTCCAATGCCATCGATGTTGAATGCTGTTTCAACCAAGTAGCCCCCGGCCAGAAAGATCCCGATAACACCACCGATGGAGGCCACCAGAGGAATGATCGAGTTACGCATGGCGTGGAGCCAGATCACGCGGTCTTCGCGCAGACCCTTGGCGTAGGCTGTGCGGATGAAGTCCTGCCCGAGAGTTTCCATGAGCGAGTTCTTCATGAGAAGGGTGATCGATGCGAAACCACCTAGAGTGTAGGCTACTGTTGGCAGAACGAAGTACCAAGCTCGGTCAAGAATCTGCTCAACGCCGGTGAGCGTATCGTAGTCAGAGGACTGAAAGCCCCCTGTTGGGAACAGATCAATACCCGATCCACCGCCAAGGATAACCAGCAGCACCCCACCAAGTGCCCATCCGGGCACAGAGAAGGCGATGAAGATGATACTCGAAGAGACAACGTCGAACTTCGTCCCGTGGCGCAACGCCTTTTGCGTTCCGAGATAGAAGCAGACAACATAGGTGATGACAAAGCTCATCAGACCGAACTGCATTGAAACCGGCAGACGTTCACTGATAAGCTCCACCACCGGCTTTCGGTAGCGGAAGGAGTCGCCAAAATCGAAGGTAAAGATCCCGGCCACCTCGCGCTGGTACAACCAGACGCTGTTGGCTTTCTTTGACGGGTCAACATACCAGTCGTCAAGGGGCATTGTGGGGTTCTCAACGGCATAGACTTTGTATGAGCCCGAAGTTGCGTCCTTACGGGCGATCACCTTGTAGCCGCCACCAACGTTGCGCTCCTCGCCTACCTCCGCCAGGTAGTCATTCACCGGACGTGGGAAGAGCCCCAACCACATGAGGTAGCGCTTCCAGATGGGTTCGTTCACCTGGTAGTAGCGTTGCAGTGCTTCGAGCTGACTCGGAGGAATCGCCATGGATTCCGTTCCGAGTGCCGAGCCGCCGCCCTCAGCCCCCTGCCCTTTACGAAGAGCATTCATCTGCTGGTCGTACGGTCCGCCGGGTGCAAACTGTACAATGAAGAACACAACAAACGTGGCCCCGAGAAATGTCGGGATTGCCAGCAGCAAACGTCGGATGATGTATTGGAGCATGCCGGGAGCTTAGTTGCCGTCCTTGAAATCGCGCCAGAAGCGGAACTCGGTAATGCCCTTATTGCCACCGAGATCCTTCTTGTTCTTACGGGCCTCATCGAGCGCTGCAGCTTTGTCTGCGTCGTACCACCAGGTAAGTCCCGCTTGACCGTAAACGTAGCTCAGCTGCGTGTAGCGGCTGATACCATACTCTGGCATTCCAAAGCGGTCCCACACGGCAAGGCGAATACCCTTCGGATTCCACCAGTGGCTCTTCATCGCATAGCCGTACACGATGCGGTCGATCTCCTTGATGATCTTGATCTGCTCGGCCACGTTGAAGGTGGAGTCATAGATCGGAAGGAGTTCATCAACACGTGCGTCCTTGAATCCCTGGATGTTGTTGTTGTCGTTCTTATCGGCCAGTGAGCTCTTGAGCGAGGTTTCCGGATTCGGCGTTATAAGGCCCGAGTAGCCGTACGAGAAGATCTGGAAGTTGCGCTCGTCGATGTTCTTGATGATGGAGTTCCAGTCCATCAGCTTCAGGCGAAGATCGATTCCAACTTTTGCTAGCTCCTGCTGATATGGCGTCATCCAACGCTCGTCAAGCTTGGTGATGGCCATTTCCAGAACGAACGGCTTACCGTTCTTCACAAGCCATCCATCTTTGTTGCGTGTTGCCCAACCGGCCTCTGCCAGCAGCTTAGTTGCCGACGCTGGATCATAATTGATCTTCGGATTATCCGTGCTTGCATACGGCGTGTTTGGATAGTCGGTGTCGAAGGTCTCGTACTCGTTGTAGAGGAGCTTCTCAACGATCGTCTCGCGCGGATAGAGCATCATGAATGCCTTGCGCACACGGATGTCATCGAAGGGGGCTTTGCGCATGTTGAAGGTCAGACCGTTGGTACCCATCGGACCATTATTGTAGAAGCGGTAGCGGCGGATATATCCGTTCTTGATGGCTTCATAGTCTGTATCCTTGACCCATTTTTCGGTTGTGGCCATGCTGAAACGGAACAAGTCGATCTCGCCGGCCTTGAACTTTTCGTACAACAGTGTTGCATTGTCCTTCACGACGAGGTAGTTCACGTAGTCAAAGTTGGCCGTGTACTTCGACGTCGGATAGTCCTTGGCCCAATAGTCTGGTCGACGTGTGAGTTTCCAGCCGCTTCCGGCCTTAATGTCCTTCTCTGCCAGGTAATATGGTCCCGTACCGGCCGGCATGTTGAAGTTATACTTCTCGAGGAATTCCTTACCGGTAAGAGCGCCGATTTCATGGCTCGGATACACATACATGCCACTGCCGAAATACAGAAGATTGCGGAAATTCACCGTCTTGGCGGTGACCTGCACGATGTACTTGCTCAGGGCTATGGGCTGCTCGAACTTTTCAAACACAAGGTTCAGGGCCGGCTCAAGAAGACCCGGATCTACCATCAGCTTCCACGAAGCCACCACATCTTCGGCAACAACAGGCTTTCCGTCGGACCAGCGGGCATTGGGATCAATGCGGAAGGTAAACGTCTTTTTGTCTGGGCTGACCTTCCAATGCGAGGCTAGGCCCGGCATGTAGTCGCGTGTGATCGGGTGCGTGCCGAGGAGCGTTTCGTAAACGTAGCCCTTGATCTCGGTATTGACCACCAGCGACGAGCCTTGTCCTTCCGGACGGAACGTCGTCGGGAAGGTCATTTCCCCGATGGTGATCTGTCCGCCCTTTACCGCCCGCTCATCACCGAAATACTTCATTTCCTCGGGCTTAATCACATAGGTCGAGAAGCCCATCCCTTCGGCAACCTTCTCAAAACCATTTCCGCCAAGTGTATCGGGCACCGATGGGTCTGCGCCTGTCGGCGAATCGTACTTCTTCCAGACATTCTTGATGTCCGACGTGATAGCCTTCTTCGACTTACGGCCACAGCCGGTAGTAACCGACATTACCGATACGGCCAGCAAAACGGCAACGACAAGTGTCCACGATGAACGAATGAACGGCACGATAGAACTCCTGAGTGTGGCGTGAGGCGATGCGGGGAAAAATTGCGTGGCAAATATACACGCTGCCCTTTGGCACAGCCAATACTTGCCGTGGTGAGAAGAAACTCCGAATTTGCGGTCATGCCAACTTTCCTCCCCGGCGACATGTCCCATCGGGACCGGCATCAGCTGGTTCTGAGTGGCGTTTCGCCTCGCCCCATTGCCTTTATCGGCTCACAGGATGCCGCTGGCATCTGCAATCTTAGTCCATATTCGTTCTTCAACGCCTTTGCGTCGAACCCGCCCATCGTGGCCATCGGACCGGCCATTGCGGCCCGAACAGGCAAGGTCAAGGACACTTGGCGCAACATCATGGAAACCGGCCAGTGCACCATCAGCACCGTCCCCTACTCGATCGTCCACCGCATGAACATTGCAGCCGGAGAGTATCCTCCGGAGGTGGATGAGTTCGAGGTTGCCGGGCTCACAAAGCGTCCATCGGTGCTGGTTGCCCCGCCAAGTGTTGCAGAGTCTCCCTATGCCATGGAGTGCACGCTGATGGAGAACATCGAGCTGCGGCGCGACATTGGCGGCAACGGTAATCTCATGCTTCTCGAAGTCGTGGCCTTCCACGTGGCAGACAGCGTGCTGTCAGGTGGCAAGCTAGACCCACGACGTCTTGACCTTGTAGGTCGCATGGGAGGGGGCTTTTACACCCGCACAACCGATCTTTTCGAAGCTTCGCAACCACTTCATGCCTGCATAGGCATCGACGAGCTGCCAGATCACGTCCGTACAAGCCCCGTCCTCACCGGCAACGACCTTGCCCAACTCGCCTACGTCCCCGTGCTACCAATGCTCGACGGATCATATCCGCAGTTCGACGAGTCCTTCCGGGCCGACTCATTCGAGATCGAGCTTGCGTCAGGTAACCCCGATGGCGCATTGTTTGTGCTTCTCAACTCCCCACAGCGACATGATCGCATCATGCTGCATCGTGTTGCTCAGCTGCTCATCAAGCTGGGCCGCATCGCCGATGCCTGGCAGACAGTGATGATGGAGTGAGAAGAGAATTACGGAATTACGGAATTACGGAATTACGGAGTTACGGAGTTACGGAGTTACGGAGTTACGGAGTTACGGAGTTACGGAGTTACGGAGTTACGGAGTTACGGAGTTACGGAGTTACGGAGTTACGGAGTTACGGAGTTACGGAGTTACGGA
>VEQR01000190.1 GCA_018883125.1 Candidatus Kapaibacterium sp. | reverse complement strand
CGCCGTTTGGTGTTACGTGCACATGAAGCGTCCGGTCATTGTCTGACGAACCGGCCCCTTGTACCCAGAGGAAATCTCCGTTGGAATTCATCTTGGCAACGAAGGCATCAAGCTTACCAACAGACTTATAGGTCTTCGTTCCGAACTGTCCAGTACCACCAACACCACCGGCCACGTAGATATTGCCCGTTGAATCCACAGCAATGGAGGGGGCCCCCTCATCGTACGTCGGCGAACCAAAGATCTTGATCCACTGGAACAGACCTTCTTTGCTGGTCTTGACAATGAACATGTCCATTGATGACGGGTCGATACTCTCGACCTGCTGACCGGCGATCACCGCTACATCGATAAAGGCGCCGGCGTAATAGACGTTGCCCTTATTGTCGACCACGGTCGACCGTCCTTCGTCAGCATCAAGGCCACCATGAGCAGACGCCGTACCAAGGTTTCCCTTTGAACTGTAACGGGATGTAAAGACATCATAGCTACCGATCGACTGCAGAACAATTCCGCCAACATCGATCGAATCAGAGAACGTGCCGATGGCGCTGCATGACCCGTCAGGAGCAACATGCAAACATTCCAGCATGTCGAAACTCGGACCGCCTAGAGTCTTGATCCAGGTAATGCGTTGTGCCGTTGCGGCCTGCGAAAAGAGTAGAACGCCCAGCGCCATGACTATGGCAACCACACGTGCAGATGAGCGACTCATAATGTCCCCCCCTCGGTTAGGGCTGCAAGCCCCGTCCCGATTTCTTGATGGAATCCGTTGATTTCAGTTCTTCGATGATAGCATCGAGAATCCCGTTGATAAACGTACCGCTTTTATCGGTCGAGTATCTCTTTGCTAATTCGATTACCTCGTTGATGGTTACCTTGATGGGGATTTCTTGGCACGAAAGCAGCTCGCTGATGGCCATTCTCATCAAAATGATGTCGAGCATGGCAATACGGTCGAACTCCCAGTTCTGGGCATGCTTGCGTATCAATTCGGTGCTGGACTCTTTCCCGTTGATCGCTGCTGCGATCACGCGTCGAGCATACTCGACGTCATCGTTACTCCACGAGATCGGTACATCTGCTTCGAGCTCATGCACCTCATCCGGGTGGAGGATCCGGGTTCCCTCGGGCGCATCTTTCGGATCAAAGGTAAATTGGCGGTAGAAGACGTGCCGGAAGGCGACGTCTATTTCCACGTCACCACCATCAATCGCTGCGAGGATCTGAAGGACCTTTTCTCGAGCAAGGTGGCGCGACCCTCTAACCGTCGTCTTGCGACTGACGGGAAAGTCATCCGACTGTGATGAATCTGTCAATGGATCTCCGACGTGTTAGACGCCACGAATTGATGGACTGCCAACATACGAACCGTGAACGTGGCGCACCTGACGCAGACGTTCTTCGGCGATGGCGTTGGAGGCTTCGTTGGTAAGAATGTTCCGCTCATTCGCAATGCGAATGATATTGGCGGTGATGTCATACACACCCTCGGCCTGACGCATCACCTTGGCGCGGTCATAGCCTTCGACTTCCGAGGCCACATTCATGAGACCGCCGGAGTTAACGACGTAGTCCGGGGCGTAGAGAATACCCTTGCTCCGGAGCATTTCGCCGTGCTTCTTTTCATCCTTCAACTGATTGTTTGCCCCACCGCACACAATGGCACAGTTGAGATTCGGGATCGTATCGTCGTTTAGGATCGCTCCAAGGGCATTTGGAGAGAACACGTCGCATGGGGTTG
>VEQR01000189.1 GCA_018883125.1 Candidatus Kapaibacterium sp. | reverse complement strand
ACACGTGCTGGAACAGAATCGGCTGTCCGCCACCAAAGTACTTCGAGCTCGTAACGAGATTGTCTGGCAGGAAGAAGCTGGTGTGCAGGAAGTTGTCCATGAACAGCATGGCCAAGCCTGCTGCAAGTACGGGTGTACCGAGAGTGACGAGGATAGCCGTGATGAACAGTGCCCACACCGTAAGCGGCATATCAAAAAGCTTCATGCCCTTGGCGCGCTTGTTCAGAACAGTGGAAACGTAGTTGACGGCACCCATGATCGACGAAAATCCGACCAGGAACACACTGATCGTCCACAGCGTCTGACCGGAGAACGTGAACTTCGCCAATCCCGTCTGAGCAGAAAGGGGCGGATACGACGTCCACCCCGCTGCCGCATACCCCGTTTCGGTAAAGAAACCCGCCAACATGATAAGTCCGGCCGGTGGGACCAGCCAGAACGACCACATATTCAGACGCGGCAACGCCATGTCGTCGGTACCGATCATCAGCGGAATACAGAAGTTTCCGAACATACCGGCAGCAAATGGGATGATCACGAAGAAGATCATGATCGACCCGTGCATCGTCAGAAGCTGGGTATAGAATTCCGGCGTGATGATTCCGCTACCGGGCTCGGTCACCCAAGTTGACGGCAGGATGGATCCGATCACCGGAACAGGCTGTCCGGGATAGGCAAGCTGCCAGCGGATGAAGAGCGCAAAGGCACCGCCGACAAATAGAAAGAACAGTGATGACAGCATGAACTGCTTGGCAATCACCTTATGGTCGGTCGAGAACACGTACTTGCGGTACCACGGCAGGTCATGATGATGCTCATGAGCATGCTCATCATGGGCGTGTGCAGTGGTTTTCTCAATTGTTGCTGTACTCATGGGGTATGGTCTCCTGTGTCCAGATTACTTGGTGAGTGAAGCGACCGTGGCAGTATCAGCCGCGGGCGCAACGACAGGTTGAGGCGAACGTGCAGCAATTGCCTCGGCAACTTTCTTGTCCACCCATGCATCATAGGCAGACTTGCTCAGGACTTCATATTCGGCCCGCATGGAATAATGGCCTCCGCCACAGAGCTCTGCGCATGCCAATTCGTACTTGCCGGTCTTGAAAATGTTGTACCAGATATTCATCCACGTGCCGGGAACAACGTCCTGCTTCACACGGGCATGTGGCAGGAAGAAGCTGTGAAGCACGTCCTGCGAAGAACCATGCATCACAACGTTGGCGTTCACCGGAACACGGAACTGGTTTTCCGTGGTGAAATCGTCCATGCTCCGTGCATCCGTCGAATCAATGCCAAACGGGTTCAGGGCTGTGATGAGCTTCCGGCAGTTGTCGCGATCCGTGTACGCATTGCGACCGAATTCGCCGTCGGCACCCGGATACAAGAACTGCCATCCGAATTGCTTGCCCATGACCAGTACTTGCACGTCGGCCTTGGGCAGTCGCGATGAGTACTTCGTCCTCTCCCAAATGTCATCTGAGTAGAGACCAATCCAAGCAAATAGGATCGTTGGCAGAACGGTCCAAGTAAGCTCCACAACATTGTTGCCGTGGTAGTTGTATCCGCGTCGGTTACGATCATAGCGGTATTTCACTAGGAAGTACCCCATGATACCAAACGTCAGAAAGAAAATGCCGACGCTGATCCAGTAGATGATGGCAAACAGGCTATCGAGCTCGCCACCAAAGGTTGACGTGTTCTCTGGGAACCACGGCAACATGTCAAAGTAGGACAGAATGCGATCCATGCGAA
>VEQR01000188.1 GCA_018883125.1 Candidatus Kapaibacterium sp. | reverse complement strand
TCTCGTTATCGTCCGACAACAGAGGAGTTAGCACGAGCTGAGAAAGCGAGTCGTTGCTGACGCGGATCTCTGGTATGCGATAGGGATTGTACCAGTTCAGGATCTTGCATTCCTTCTTGAGGACGAGCACGGGCATGCACGACTCGACAAGCGTAATCTGAAAGCTCTGCCCGCCGGCCGTGACCGTTGGTGATTCACACTCAGAGATCTGCAAAGCATACCTCGCCATGTCAATTGCATCAGGGATGTCCAGATTGAATGGCTCGTCCGCAGGAACGCATCGCGAATCGCCAGGCTTGCGCAACTCGATTGTCATCGATGGTTCACGGACGGTCGACTTCACAAGGACGCCCTGCTGATCAATCTGGGCGCGGACGCTGCCCTGAACGAACAACGGGGCGACTGGTTCGCATGTGGAGCATCCGGTTAGCATGCTAAGCAGCATGACGACTGAGAGAAAAACGAGGGTTTGGCGAATCATAATGGCAACTCAAATGGTAAGAGAGTGGAATCACCTGAATGCATGACCGCGTGAAAGAACTCACGGTCGTAGTCTGTCGCTGCACGAGAATACACCCATCGTGGTCGAGGGAAATTACGTTTCCTCCAGTTGGCGGGTATCTCGGCGTCATTGCCCGGCTGCCAATTGGAGCGCCGTAATTCATCATACTGCGCGTCGGTGATTTGAGGGACGTGCCCGATGATGAACAGATTGACTGGCCCCTTTGCGAGGTCAAGCCCCATCATCTCATGGTACCCTGCATGAAATGCAGCGGTAAGCTTCGTCAGGTCTGTCATGGGCCTGTTGAGAGCTGACATTTCCTCAACGCATGAGCGTACACCTTGCGAATCGTTCACAACCGTGCGGTCCATGAACGTTGATGTCGAATCGATATAGACAACAAATCGCATGGAATCCGCACCCTTTGTCGTCGCTAGCAGCTCAGTTACGAGTTTGAGCTGATCTGTTGGCGTAAGAGTCTCTGCCGGCAACATGACCAGGGTATGCGTAGTACGATTGACATCGAACGGCCAGTTCATCCAGCTAAGCGAGACCAGAGACCCAATGAGCAATGCGCTTACTGCAAGTATCTTCGCGAACAAAATTACCCGCACTCTGGTCTGATTCACCCACTTGAAGTCCTTGAGTATCTGGACTGTCTGTTGAGAAAAGATGTGGCGATGTCGACCCGTCGCGATTTTCAGACACCACAGCACGAATTCTATATAGTCACTTCGTAGCGATTTAAATTTGTCTCGATCTTTGAGCTCGTTGTGCTTATGTACCGCAATATTGCGCCATTCAACCAGAACCTTCAGCTTCTTCGGAAGCATAGGTTCCATGTTGAATCTCTTGTCAAGGTTTGGATGCCATCCCTCCGCTACCCTCTTCTCATGAGGAGTACCGATAGTGAATGCAAAGAGATGTAGCAGAAACAGCGTGTCGTACTCGACCAAGGAAGAGCGCTCCAACCATCGATCATCCACAACATCAGTTAAGCCTCTGTATAGCCGATTGCTGGGGTTTGGATCATCCTTTGTCTTAATGAACCGACCAACGATGGTGGAGAGATATTCCTTGTCAACAGCAGCGAGACAATCGGCGAGAAATTGTGCTATTGGCAGGCGTGCACGTTCGATCAATTCTTGGGCGATAATGGCCCGTTCTGACGCGAGTTTGTCCGCTGGGTTTAACGCCTTGGAATCCGACTTGGTTGATTTATCACTCATTATCCGCCCTATATTTACATCCAGAGAGTCCG
>VEQR01000025.1 GCA_018883125.1 Candidatus Kapaibacterium sp. | reverse complement strand
GCTCGATAGTCCCACGCAGCAATTCAACGTCAAATGCAACCCCGAGCATGCCATCGAACTACGCGAACAGTACCCGTGCGTTGTGCCGGGCTACCACATGAATAAGAAGCACTGGAATACGATCGTCGTTGACGGCACGGTTCCGCCTGCTACCCTGCGGACCTGGATCGATGATTCGTACGCGCTGGTAAGCGGACGTCGATCAAAAACGTAGACCGAACCACGCCACATTCGGATAGATCTCCACAGCCGGTGCCGGCAAATGGTATAGATGGAGCCATTCGAAGGCTGACCGAAGCCAGGTTGGCAGGCCCGGCAGACGCTTCAGATTCCAGTCGAGTGATAGGACCACCACGTGCTGGCGCGGCCCCGAGCCAATCAGCCCCCTAACCGAGTGACCGAGGGCGATGTTGAGATAGCCAGGATACCATGCCTGTGCCTCGGCAGGAAGCATCTCGTGGACGTCGAAGCTGAGCCAGTGAGTGGTGCTCTCGTAATCGTCGATGATCGCATTGTACATTCCGTTACGAAATGGCTCTGAAGCATAGAACGATATTTGAAAGGTCACATTCCTAAGTGCCGGCACATAGTGCTGCAGCACCGGCAGAGCAGCGCCGATGACATTGGCCGCCACGTCGCCGGGGGAGAATCCGTAGTTGACGCTGTAGCCGTCGCGTATCTCGTTGTATGTCTGGTACGTCAGGGCAATGGCTGAACCGGTCCATAAGGCCGTGAGCGTGTCAACCCCGGACCAGCGTAAAGAGCCGGCGATGACCTTTGAGGCCATGTTGGTGAAGTATGCATGGCCCAGCTTGTCGGCCCCAAGCGCATAGGTCCAGTCCTGCTTCCAGTTGACGTGGAAGTCTGCCGGAGCCCCCTTCCACCAGAGATTGTTCAGCCAACCGTGGCCGATGGCAAATGCTCCAACGCCGACAGTGGAGATCGCCCCGAGACGCCAGGCGTCAATGCCCGGCGCGGCGGGTGGCGCGCTGCCTGCAACGACGCGTGCAAGACTGTCTGACTCAGAACCAGGCACGCATGGAACTGGGTACACAAAAGAAACGGCCGGCAAGGGGGCTTGCCAGCCGATAAGAGCTGCGAGAATGACTAGGCGGCAGGTGGCGATCATGTCAGGACCCGGCCGCCGGCACCTTAGGCACCGATGAGGGCCTTGTAGGCATCGACCTTCAGGAGTCCCTCAAGTTCCGAGGGGTCCGAGATCTTGATCTTTACCAACCAACCATCGCCATACGGGTCTTTGTTGACCGAGTCGGGAGCGGCATTGACGTTGTTGACTTCGACCAGCTGACCGCTGACCGGAGCGTAGAGGTCTGCCACGGTCTTGACGGCTTCGATCGAGCCGAACGTGCCGCCCTTATCGACCGATGCCGATGCATCCGGAATGTCCACATACACCACGTCTCCAAGTTCGCCTTGAGCGTGATCTGTTACGCCGATGGTTCCAATGTCGCCTTCAACGCGGATCCATTCGTGATCGCTGGTATAGAGCAGGTCTGCGGGGAAATTCATGGTCAGGCCTTCCAATCATGTGTGTCGAGATACTTCGTGTCGAATGTTCCGGCGATGAAATCCTTGTTGTCCATCATCTTCCGATGGAACGGGATTGTTGTCTGGATGCCTTCGATGATAAACTCATCAAGCGCACGACGCATCTTGGCAATTGCACCATCGCGCGTAGTGGCAAACGTGATGAGCTTGGCGACCATCGAATCGTAATACGGCGGGATCACATAGCCTTGGTAGATATGTGAGTCAACGCGCACTCCCGGGCCACCCGGGAAGTTGAGTGACTGGATCACACCAGGTGACGGACGGAAATCGTGATACGGATCCTCGGCGTTGATGCGGCATTCGATCGAATGCATGATCGGATCTTGCTGCACAAGCGTGAGCTTCTCACCCGAGGCTACCAGCAACTGCTCGCGGATCAGGTCCACCGATGCCGATTGCTCGGTTACCGGGTGTTCCACCTGAATACGCGTATTCATCTCCATGAAGTAGAAGTTGCGATGCTTGTCAACCAAGAACTCGATCGTGCCGGCGCCAACATAGTCGACGCTCGAAGCCCCCTTCACGCTGGCATCGCCCATGGCTTTGCGCAGCTCAGGAGTCATGATCGGAGAAGGGGCTTCTTCGATCAGCTTCTGGTGACGTCGCTGAATACTGCACTCACGCTCGTTGAGGTGCACCACATTTCCGTGCGTATCGGCAAAGACCTGGATCTCAACGTGTCGCGGCTCTTCGATGAATTTCTCGATGTAGATATCGCCGTTGCCGAACGAGGCTTCGGCCTCACCTCGGGCAGTTGCGTAGGCACGGTCCAGATCATCGGCGGTTTCGACATACCGCATTCCCTTGCCGCCACCGCCGGCAACGGCCTTGATCATCACGGGATAGCCAACTTCCGCTGCAACACGACGGGCTTCTTCGATCGTCGGGACTATGCCGTCCGACCCCGGAACAACCGGAACGCCGGCAGCACGCATGGTGTCCTTCGCGATCGACTTGTTCCCCATCCGCACAATGGCGTCAGGCGAGGGACCAACGAACGTGATACCACAGTCGTGACATATCTCGGCAAATGTTGCGTTCTCGGCCAAAAAGCCGTATCCGGGATGGATAGCATCAGCGCCCGTAACGTCAGCCGCAGCAATGATCGACGGGATATTCAGGTAGGATAGCTTTCCCTGCGCCGGTCCGATGCAGACCGCTTCGTCGGCAAAGCGAACATGCAATGAGGCGCGATCCGCCTCAGAATACACCGCAACAGTGCGGATTCCGAGTTCCTTCGCAGCACGAATGATTCGCAGGGCGATCTCGCCACGATTGGCGATGAGCAGCTTTTTGATCATGCTCGGTCGTACCTGGGGTTAATCGGGCTTTACAAGGAAGATCGGCTGATTGTATTCAACCGGCTGGCCGTTGTCAACAAGGATCTTGATGACCGTTCCGGTGACATCAGACTCGATCTCGTTCATGAGCTTCATGGCTTCGACGATGCACAGCGTGTCGCCCACGTTCACATGCTGCCCAACCTGCACGAATGCATCTGCATCTGGTGACGGGGCGCGGTAGAGTGTACCAACGATCGGCGAGGTTACCGTGTGTCCACTATCGGCCGCTGCAGCTGCAGGAGCAGATTCCGGGGCACTTGGTGCCGGAGCAGCAGCAGCCTGTGCGGCTGGCGCCGTGGCCGGCATGGCGTAGCTTGGCATCATCATCGGAGCCTGAGCAGACGCCTTGGACATGTGCACGGACATGCCTTCTTCTTCGATCGAGAGTTCTGCAGCACTGCTTTCGTCGAAGATGCGAAGCAGTCGTCGTAGATAATTCAGATCCATGTTCCCTCCAACGGTGATGGATGTCCCCCGGGGGCTTACTCCTTGACGCGATCCATGTAGTCGCCAGACTGGCTGTCCACGCGGATCAGATCTCCCTCGTTCACAAACAGGGGCACGTTGACCGAAGCACCAGTTTCGACGGTGGCCGGCTTGAGCACGTTTGTGGCGGTATCACCACGCACGCCCGGCTCGGTATGGGTAACCCGAAGGGCAACGTGCTGCGGCATCGTTACCTGAACCACGTTGTCTGCCTCGTCGCGCGCAATCTGCACTTCCAGGCCTTCCTTCATGAACTTTGCCGACTCGCCAACGATGTCCGCAACAACCGGGATCTGATCGTAGGTGTCAGCGTCCATGAACATGAACATGTCTCCATCCTTGTACAGGTACTGGAAGTTGCGTGTCTCCACGCGGACAAATTCAATCGTCTCACCAGAGCGGAACCGCTCTTCGCGAAGCTTACCAGTCTTGATGACGCGCATCTTCACCTGATAAAAGGCGCGAAGGTTACCCGGAGTACGGTGGATAGATTCAAGGACCACGCAGAGTTCACCGTTGTGGCGAATTACGGCGCCCACCCGCAGGTCAGCTGTTGTTGCCATGAGAAAGAAGGAATGTCAATGAAATCACGTCCAACGAAGAGGTCCCGACCGGATTCGAACCGATGTACAAGCTTTTGCAGAGCTCTGTATAGCCACTCTACCACGGGACCGCATGGGCGGCGAATATACGAAAAGGGGGCTATTCGGACGTATTTCTGCCCGTTTTTGACCGAATTTCGGCCGAAAAGGCCCTGATTTCTCGAATCAGCTCCAAAATCTCACGATTGTCGGCGTTACGATCGGTGTGCTGCTCAGCCCCTTGACCTACCTCGGAAATGACCGACTCGGCAACGTCTGCCGCAGCATCATTTGGCGCGCTTTCCTCCGGCAACGAAAAGTTAAGGTCTTCAGGCAATCCGTTCTGTCGCAGAAACTCCTTGGCGCCCGCCACAGTAAATCGCTGCTCCCGCAGAAGCTTGCGGATCAGCATCAACACGGCCATATCCCTGGCCGAATAGATCCTGTTCCCTGCCCGATTCTTCTGCGGCTTCAACTGTGAAAACTCGCGCTCCCAGTACCGAAGCACGTGCTGCTCCTCGGCAACGATCTTCGCAGCCTCAGTAATGGAGTAGTAGAGTTTCTTGATTGATTCCTGCATAGGGCAAGATACGGCTGAGTTTCGGAGGTACGGAGGTACGGAATTACGGAATTACGGAATTACGGAATTACGGAATTACGGAATTAGGAATTACGGAATTACGGTGGGTCTCTCGTCTCTCGTCTCTCGTCTCTCGTCTCTCGTCTCTCTCGTCTCTCGTCTCTCGTCTCTCGTCTCTCTCGTCTCTCGTCTCTCGTCTCTTGTCTCTTGTCTCTTGTCTCTCGTCTCTTGTCTCTTGTCTCTTGTCTCTTGTCTCTCGTCACTCGTCACTTGTCTCTTGTCACTCGACTCTTGTCACTCGTCTTTTAAACACGCCAGCTTGCGACGAGATATTCAGCAGGATGCCCACGGCGATGGCACTGAAGAACACCGCCGAGCCGCCGTAGGAGATAAAGGGCATGGGAAGGCCGGTGGTGGGCAGAATGCCGCAGGTGACGCCGGCGTTGACGAAGGCATAGATCGACAGTGTTGTGGTGATGCCCCCTGCGAGAATGCGTCCGAATGAGTCGGGCGCTTTTTTCGCCACGGTGTATCCGCGAAGCATGATGAGGATGAAGGCCGACATCAGAAAGAAGATGCCGATGAAGCCATACTCCTCGCCAACGATGCTGAAGATGAAGTCGCCGTAGGACTCGGGAAGAAAGAAGTCGCGCTGACGGCTCTGGCCTGGGCCAACGCCGCTGAATCCTCCGTTGCCGAATGCGATCAGGGCCTGATCGAGCTGGTAGCGGACCGCTTCATCGCCTTGTCCGCCGAAGAAGGCAAGGAGCCGACGCAGTCGATACTCGGCGGTAACCGCGTAGAGTCCGGCCACAACCATCCCCGATGCAACGATAATCGCCAGATGTCCGGGCCGGACATCGCCGAGGAACATCATCACCATGACGATGAGAAAGATGACCGTTGCCGTGGAGAGGTTCGGTTGAAGTGCAATCAGGATCGACACCGGAAGCGTCCACTTCAGCACGCCCCAGATGCCCCCTTTCCATGTGCGAACCACAGCGGTATTCATGCTCAGCACCACCGCCGTGTGCAGCACAACGGTCCACTTCGCGAGCTCCGAGGGCTGAAAGTTCAGCGGGCCAAGGCGAACCCATCGGCTGGCCCCTTTTATCTCGGTACCCATAACCAGGACCATCACAAGGAACCCGTAGGCAACCCACATCAGCGTTGATGTGCTTCTCTCGAAGACATGATAGTCTACCTTGGCGAAAATGAGCATCAGAAACAGGCCGATGATCACTCGCAGGGCATGGTTCCACACCAGGCCTTCGCTTGAACCGAGCTTCACATCAGCAAACGATGCACTGGCGCTGTACACAAAGGCCACGCTGAATAACAACAGGGCTGCAATCGGCAAGAGAATAAACCAGTCGATGTTCGATGGCTCTGGTTTCTGCTTCATAACTCCGGCACCTCGATGGCAAAGGTGGTGCCAACTCCGGGCTGCGTCTCTCGAACGTAAATGCGTCCGCCGTGGTAATCTTCGATGATGCGTTTTGAGAGGGAAAGCCCAAGCCCCCACCCCCGCTTCTTTGTCGTGTACCCCGGCTCGAAGATCTTCGAGGCGATCTGCCGCGTCATTCCCTTGCCGTTGTCTTTTACGGTAACGATAACACCACCCTTGCTCCGACGCGCAAGCTGAATCTCGATGACGCCGTCATGACGCTCCAGAGCATCTACGGCATTGCGGATGAGATTCTCAATGACCCATTCGAAGAGCTCTTCATTAATCGATGCATGCAGCGACCGATCAAAATCCCGCACAAGGGTCACGCGCTTGCCAAGATTTGGCAGACGCTTTTCGAAGTACTGGCAGGCCTGATCAAGGATCTCCGCCACCGGCACACGACTCATCTTGGGCTGCGCACCGATCTTGGCAAAGCGATGCGCGATCACGCTCAGACGATTGATGTCCTGCTCCATCTCCTGTGCGGTAGAATCGATACTCTCGGGCGACTCTTTGTTGAGTCGCAGGATCTCCAGCCAGGCCATGAGGCTGGAAAGGGGCGTCCCCAGCTGGTGAGCTGCTTCCTTGGCCATCCCCACCCAGATGTTTGATTGCTCGTCGCGACGGATGCTCGAGAACACCAGGTAACCAAGCAGGATAAAGGCACCCACCGCAAGGATCTCAATGAACGGCATGTAGCGCAACTTGCGCACGACCTCGGAGTTCGAGTAGAACATCAGTAGCACAACCTTGCCGTTGGGATCCTTGATCTGAAACGGCGAATACTCCCGACGCATTTCTTCGATGTAGGCAGACAGCCATGTCTTTTGCTGATCGATCGTGAGCGTCGTATCCAGCTCTACGTTGATCATGTATTGCTGGTACGGATAGATGGGCGTGCCGTCACGACCGGTAAGGATCACCGGAAAGTGGATCGATGAGTAGGCCTGATCGATGTAATACAGAAGCTCTTCGTCGGTGGCATTCTGGTATGACCGAGCAAGCAGGTTCGCATAGAGCTCAACGGTCCGACGTTCGTTGGACACCAGCTCGTCGACGATGGTCTTGGTGTGATAGAGCACTCCGGCCATAATGCACAGCCCGGCAAGTGACAGAAGAACCTTGATCTGCCACTTTGTGACACTTGCTCGGAAAATGCGAATTCTATCGGGGCGTGCCTGGCGCATCACGACGTGCGATCACCACTCTGGAGGCGGGCAAAGCCATCAGGTGAATCAACCATCTCTATCGAGATAGCCCCATTCAAAATCGCGAGTCGTCCAGCCTGCCGTGATGTCTTGCGCAGAATCTCTACGTCAATCACACCGTCCGACGGAAAGGGTACGCCACGTACTGATGCTGCACCACCGGCAGCCGGCATCATCACCGATGGAATCGATAGTCCACCGATCTCGATGAGCAACACTCGTCGTGTTGTATCAAACGTTACATTCAGCCCCAGCGTATAGGCAAAGGATGTAAACTCGCGCTTCGTGATCACGTGCACGAGCAACTCGTCAACCTGCTCCTTTGATGTCTGGCGCATGAACGTCACGACAAACTCGTGATCGATCGACGGCTCAATGCGATCGTCACTCATGCTGGCTCACCACACGTTCGATTTCGCTCTGCGCAATGGTCTGCTGCTCACCGGTAACCATGTTTTTGAGTACAACGGTCGACGTTTTGATCTCACTCTCACCGATCATCACCGTGTAGGCCACAGCAGCTCGATTGGCATCTTTCATTTGCGCCTTCACCGAGCGTCGTTGAATGTCACTCACCACGTGGTGCCCGGCACGACGTAGTCGAAGCATGATGAGCTGCACGGGTATCCGGGCATCATCACCAATGCCAATGATATAGATGCCATGGGGCTCAGCAGTGGCCATTTGTCCGTGCTCGGCTTCCCAAAGTAGCAGCAGACGCTCGATACCGATTGAGAAACCAACCGCCGGCACCTCTCCCCCGCCCAGCATGGCAAACAGTGGGTCGTAGCGTCCGCCCCCTCCGATTGCATTCTGAGAACCTAAAGCATCAGTTGTGAATTCGAACACGGTATGGTTGTAGTAATCGAGTCCACGCACAAGGTGCGGGTTCACCACATACGGGATTCCCGCCACATCGAGCAACGTACGCACAGCCCGGAAGTGATCCGAGCTGGCCTCGTCAAAGAAATCCTCCAGGCGCGGCGCACCGGCAGCAATGCGGCGGTCAGACTCTTCTTTGGAGTCCAGCACGCGCAGCGGATTGGCATGCATGCGCCGTCGGCTGTCTTCGGAGAGTGCACTTTCGTGCGCCGTGAGAAACTCTACCAGGGCCTGACGGTAGCGCAGACGTACGTCCGAAGTGCCAAGGGAATTGATCTCCAATTGAAACTTCGAAACACCAAACCGACGCAAAGTTTCGTGCGCCAAAAGGATGATCTCGATGTCGGCCTCAGGATGTGGCGAGCCAATGCACTCGGCACCGAACTGGTGAAACTGACGATATCTGCCCTTCTGGGGGCGGTCATAGCGGAACTGGGGTCCGCCATACCAAAGTCGAAGCGTTGGACTGTGATGCAGAAGACTATGCTCGATACACGCACGCACGATCGGAGCGGTCATCTCCGGACGCATCGTCACCGAATCGCCACCGCGATCGTCGAAGGTGTACATCTCCTTGCCCACGATGTCGGTCTCTTCACCAACGCCCCGCTTAAAGAGATCGGTGCTCTCCAGGATCGGCGTCCGGAACTCCTCGTAGGCGAAGGCATCGGCAACATCACGGAAGATGGACTCCGCACGATGCCACTGCCGCATTTCTGGGCCATAGATATCGCGCATTCCACGAATGGCAGTGATGCTCACCCTTGCTCCTCCTCATTCCCGGCAAAGAGCGCCAGAACATCTTCAGCGGACTTGGCTGTGAGGAGCGACGTGCGGAACTGTTCCGATCCTACAAGTCGGGAGATGCGACTGAGTAACCGCAGGTGCACGCCGACGTTGCTCTCCGGACCTATGAGGAGGATCACGATCGACACGGGCTTGTCGTCAAGAGAGTCGAAGTCGATCGGCGAGGAAAGTGTCGCAACGGCAACAATGGACTGATCCACCACATCGGTCTTGCCGTGCGGAAGAGCAACACTGTTGCCGATCCCGGTCGACATCAGACGCTCGCGATCAACGATCACCGTGTGGAGTCGTTCGATATCCTTGACCTTTCCGGTCGAACCAACAAGGTCTACCACCTTCCGAAGACAGTCGTCTTTGTCCTCGACGTCGAGGTTCAATCGAATACAGGAGGGGTCAAGAATTGATGAGATCTTCGTGTCCATCGTTGCGTCCAAAGCGCCAATGCGTGATGAGGTGTGCGTAATGGTCGCACTGTTGTTGAGCTGTCTCTGCGTCGTCCGCTTCTGCCATCACAACGAAGAGTTCTTCTTCCTTATGCGGCAAAAGCAGCACCGTCGTACGTTCATCCATAATCCGCACACCGTCGATCAGCATGCGATGTTTGTTTTCTGAGTGGTCCATTGCGTGACGCATCACCGTGCCCCGTTGCTCGTAGGCACAGGGAACCGATCGCGTCACCTGATGCCGTTTCGGCAATTCGGCATCCAGCTGCGAGAGCTGATATCCGGTCTTGCTGAGCATCTCGAGAATCTTCACGGCCGAGTACATACCGTCGCTGGCATTGAGAAACTCAGGGAAGATGAAGCCCCCTCGTGTACCGCCAACGAAGGCAATCGACTCATCCTTTGTGGCTTCCATCATCGCTGAATGAGAATTCCGAATGCGAACAACCTCCACATTGTAGGGGGCGGCCACTGCCTCGATCTCCGAGGTTGCTTGCACGGGCACGGCAATGCGATACGGGCCACGGTCTCGGTGCGATTCCAGGAAGAGCTTCGTCACGATCGTTAACAACCTCTGCGAGGTGAACCAGATTCCCCGTTCGTCAACGAGGGCGATCTTCTCCGCCCCCGGGTTGATCTTAAAGCCGATCTGATAGCCCAGCGAACGCATGATGGTTGCCGATTCGCTCAGCACATCGGCGAGCGGGTCGGCAAAGTGAGCCGAGTCAACATAGTCGTTCATCGAAAGCGTTCGACACTGCAGTTCGCCAAGGATCTGCGGAAACGCCGTCGAGGCAAGCCCGAAGGAATAGTCGACAAGTAGTCTGAAGTGATGGGAGCGGATGCGGTCAACGTCGATGGTTTCAAGGAACCGCGTAACGTACATGGCCGTGGACCGTTCGGGGAATGCCAGACGTCCGACGTGGTCGTGCGTTACCCTGCGGATGTCCTCGCCAAAGAAATACCGCTCAATGGATTTGGTCTGCGACAGCGTGATGTCCCGTCCGTCGCGACCAAAGATGATGATGTCGGTGCGATCCGACGCATTCGGTGAACGCCGCACATGGAAGCCGGCAACATACCGTCCGCTGTTCAGGTCCTGCCGCGTCTGCGGAATGGAGGTTGTCTGCAGGTCAGAAATGTTCACGCCAACACTCATCAGCCCCGACATGATGCTGCGCTTGATGATGCGCGAGACGGGGTCATCATCGCGCGACGATACCACAGTGGTGCCAACACCAAAGGCCATGCCCATACATGCACCGAGCTTGGCAGCAAACTCGGGGTTAACATCAATGTTCGAGACGCCGCCAATGCGGGCATCGGTAAAGAGCACCCGAGCCCAGCGCTCCTCCTGCACAAGACTGCGCGTGACAATGGCATGTGATTCTACGACCTTCTTGGGCCACAACTTCACGTTTGACGTCAGCCGCGCATGGTCGCCGATAACGCAGCCCTCGGCAATGATCGCATGCTCACCAATGGTAGCCCGCGATCCGATGGTTACATCATCACAAGCAATAGCGCGATTCATCTCGGCATAATCGCCGATCTGCACATCATTCCAGAGGACACTATCTGCCAAGTTCGCCCCGGCTCCAATGCTGCTGCCGTTTCCAACAACACAGTCCCGCAACTTGGCGTGGTCACCCACGACAACGTTGTCCCCCAGAACCACGCGACCTTCGAACGTGGCCGTTGGGGCAATGGTAAGCCCCTTACCACCATAGTATCCGTTGCTCTGCTGCGCAGAGAACTCCACCTGCACGCGGCCGGCAAGCACGTCTTCGTGCGCCAACTGATACTCGTGCAGATTGCCAATGTCCTTCCAGTATCCGTCGGCGATGTATCCGTAGAGCGGCATTCCGCGCTGGAGCATGAGCGGATAGAGGTCCTTGCTGAAATCGAACTCTGTCTTGGCTGGGATAAGGTCCAGAACTTCCGGCTCAAGAATGTAAATACCGGTATTGATTGTGTCGCTGAACACCTCGCCCCACGATGGCTTTTCCAGGAATCGCGTAATGCGTCCTTCGGCATCCGTCATCACGATGCCATAGGCAAGGGGCTCGGCAACGCGCGTCAGCACGATAGTGGCCATGGCCTTGCGCTGTTCGTGGAAGGCCACAGCCTTGCTGATATCGATGTCTGTGAGCACATCACCGGAAATGATGATGAATCGCTCGTCAAGCATCGACTGGGCATTCTTCACACTGCCCGCCGTGCCGAAGTCGGCCTCGGCGAGCATGTACTTCATCCGGATACCATGTGCCGCACCGTCTGCGAAGTGATCCGTGATGTTCTCAGGCTGGAAGTACAGCAGCGATACCACATCGTTGATTCCGTGCCGTGTGAGCAATGTCACGATATGCTCCATCATCGGCCGATTGGCCACCGGAACCATCGGCTTCGGAATCGACATCGTCAGCGGACGCAGGCGGGTGCCGAATCCTCCGGCCATTATGACGGCTTTGCGGATACTCATGTGACGGTTGATGAGTGACGGGAAAAATCAGGTGGGCAAAAATAGAGAGTGCGGGCGTTCTGACCCCTTCGCTATTCTTCCTCCTGCATGCGCAGACGTTCCAGAACGCCGGCATCCTCCAGCGTGGTCACATCGCCCTTGGCCGTGCCGCTGGTCACCAGCTCCCGCAACAGGCGACGCATGATCTTGCCGCTGCGGGTCTTGGGCAGCGCTTCGGCAAACCGGATCTCCTCGGGCTTGGCGATCGGACCGATCTCCTTGGCTACGTGAGCTCGCAGTTCTTCGGAAAGCGCCGTGGAGGCTTTAGCGCTGCCCTTGAGCGTCACAAATGCCACCAGCGCATTGCCCTTGACCTCGTCCGGTCGGGCCACCACAGCTGCTTCGGCCACGCGTGGGTGCGACACCAGAGCACTCTCGATCTCGGCTGTGCCGAGGCGGTGTCCGCTCACGTTCACAACATCATCAACCCGTCCGATGATCCAGATATTGCCGTCGGCATCCCGCCGAGCCCCATCCCCGGTGAAGTACCAGCCAGGGTGGTTTCTGCTCTTGGGAAACTCGCTCCAGTAGGCTGCACGGTATCGCTCATCGTTGCCATAAATGGTGCGAAGCATCGACGGCCACGGGTGTTTCACAACAAGCAGCCCGCCCTCGTTGGACTTGCACGGCGTGCCGTCCTTGCGGACAACATCCACCTCGATGCCGGGAAGGGGCTTGGTGGCCGTGCCGGGTGTTGTGGTGGTTGCTCCGGGCAGCGGCGAGATCATGATCGCACCGGTCTCGGTCTGCCACCAGGTATCAACGATCGGACAGCGTCCACCGCCAATCACCGAGTGATACCACATCCATGCCTCGGGATTGATGGGCTCGCCAACGGTGCCCAGGAGGCGCAAAGAGGAAAGGTCGTGACGGTTGGGCCACTCCTCGCCCCATTTCATGAAGCTGCGAATGGCAGTCGGTGCGGTGTAGAAGATCGACACGGCGTGACGTTCAATGATGTCCCACATCCGGTCGGGTGCAGGATAATTCGGCACGCCTTCGTAGATCATCACCGTGGCGCCGTTCATAAGCGGTCCGTAGACGACGTAAGAATGTCCGGTGATCCAGCCCACGTCGGCCGTGCAGAAGTACACATCGTCCTCCTGCAGATCGAACACCATCCGCGTGGTATACGCTACCTGCGTCAGGTATCCGCCCGTGGTGTGGAGGATCCCCTTCGGTTTGCCGGTCGAACCGCTGGTGTAGAGAATAAACAGCGGATGCTCGGCATCGAGCTGTGCCGGCTCGTTGATCGGTGAGGCACCATCGACAACGTCATGCCACCAAAGATCACGTCCACGCTTCATCGTGCAATGAATGCCACACCGGGAAAGCACCACCATGTGTCGAATCGTAGGGCATTTCTTGACGGCTGCGTCGGCGGCGGACTTGAGCTCGACGAAACTGCCACGCCGTACGGTGGCATCCTGCGTGATCAACACCACCGCCCCTGAGTCGTTGATACGCTCGCGCACGGCCTCACTGCTGAAGCCCCCAAAGATCACATTGTGCGTAGCGCCGATGCGCGCGCAGGCAAGCATCGCAATGACGGTCTCGGGCACCATGCCCATGTATATGGCCACCACATCACCACGCTGCACACCAAGTTTCAGAAGAGCGTTCGCTGCCTTGCAGACCTGCCCGTGCAGCTGCTGATAGGTCAGCGTGCGAACCTCTCCCATCTCGCCTTCCCAGATCAGCGCCGCCTTCGTGCGGCGCCATCCTCCGAGATGCCGATCAAGACAGTTCACCGATGCGTTGGTGGTGCCTCCAACGAACCACTGAGCATGCGGATGCTTCCACACAAGGGGCTTCTTCCAGTGGCGGAACCAGAGAAGATCCCGCGCCTTCTCTTCCCAGAAGGCTACCACGTTGGCTGAAGCAGCTGCGCGCAGAGCGCTTAGTGCTCTGGCCGACCCCACATGGGCGGCTGCACTGAAAGCGGCAGGGGGCGCAAACCGACGCTTTTCGCTCAGTACCGAGGAGATGCGATCGGCATCCGAAGATGACGTCGTGTTGCGTGAGCCAGATGCTCGAGTAGCCATAACGATCCTCTCACTTGGAGATGAATGATCACCTACTTTACAATGGCGGAGATGGCCTTAAAGGTCTCGGTGCCAGCTGCACGCAGCAGCTCGAACAGGATCGACTCCATGGTGGAGATGATCGCACCATGCTGACGCATCCGCTCGATGGCGACCTTCTTGTCGTTGGCCGAGCGCGAGGACACGCAGTCTTCAACAACGACAACTGTCTGACCCTGCGCCAGAAGATCCAGCACGGTCTGGAGGACACAGACGTGCGTCTCGATCCCAAACACGATTACGTGATGACGCCGCGCACCAAGAACAGCAGCCTCCACAGCTTCGGCGCCGCAGCAGCTGAAGGTGATCTTCTCAATGGCCTCATGCTCGCCTAGCGCCTGGCGAATACCGGGGATGGTTGGCCCAAGCCCCTTGACGTATTGCTCCGTAACGGTGATCGGCACGTCAAGAACACGAAGCCCCTTGATCAAACGAATGCACCGATCCTCGAGAGCCTCGTGCTCGTGGATATGCGGAAACAGCCGCTCCTGAAGATCGACGCAGAGCGCCATGCAGTTACGGACGTCGAGACGCATTCAATGACTCCTGATCAGTGATGATGAAGCTTGCCAGACGAGGACAAAGCTACGACCTCTGCGTGATGATGACTCCGACGAGGGCAACGATGCCGCCCACAATGAACAGGGGGCTTGGTATGGCCCCGAACAGGAGAAACGTCAGTACCGATGTGATCACCGGCTGCAGGTTGTTGAACACCGCTACCTTGCTCGATTCGAGTCGACTCAGAGCATAGTACCAGAGTCCATAGCCGATGCCCGACGTTATCACGCCCAGATAGAAGAGCTGCCACCAGATGTGTGCAGCATTGGCCTGCAGAAGAGGGTCTAGCGACGTGTCCTGCGGGATGACGAACCACACCGGCACATACAGAGCCAGCCCGGCAAAGAACGTCATGGCAATGGCCTGCACCGGACCATAGCGTTCGACGATGCGCTGACCATACAATGTGAACGCCGCCCACGAAAGACTGGCCAGAAGTACCATGCCGTTACCGAGCATCTGCCCGTCGGATACACCGGCACCACGGTCAATAAGCACGATAGCCGCGCCAAGAAAGGCCACAACCACACCGAGGAGTTTACGCTGCCCTACTCTTTGACGATGAACACCCACGAGAAGCGCCACGATAAATGCCGGCGTAAGAGCATACGCCAGCGACGCATTCGGCGGCGTGGTAAATGACACCCCCCAGATGAACAGCAGCTGGTTGATGGGAATGTTCACGAGACCAAGAGCAAGGATCACCAGAAGGTCGCGGCGCTCCACCGGCTTCCATGTGCTACGTCGCACGGCGAACCACAACCCGAAGGCCAGACACGTCCACATTCCGCGCACAAGCACAACGCTTGCCGGGTGCAGAAAGCCCGTGGCATCCTTGGCAATCAGGTGTGTGCTGGAGGCAATGAGCTGCTGAACCAGCAACACCAGGTAGAACATCATACCAAGTACTCCCGGCAGAGCGCTACGACGTGGGCCGCCTGACTCTCGTAGCTGAGCTGTCGAATGTCATCACAGGCCACGATCATCTGCCGCCGCCTGGGCTCTGTTGTTGCCGCATCAAGTGCGTCGGCGATCTCTCTGGCGTCAAGCGTGCGTCCAACGATCAGCCCCACGGGATGAGACTCGATGTGCCGACGCAGAGCCGGCAGGTCTGTTACCAGGACGGGAATTCTTGCCATCATGGTCTCAAAGAGTTTGTTCGGCAACGCGTACTCATAGCTCATGGAAAGGGGCTCAATCAGGCACACACCAACATCTGCTCCGCAGGTAAGGGCATGCAGTTCATCGTACGGCACACTCTCACACCAATGAACGCGGTTTCCGATGCCAAGGTCATTGGCTGTTATTCGCAGATCAGCTTCGGCCGGACCATTTCCAACGATCGCCAGGTGAACCCGCGGGTTTAGGGACATCGCCGAGAACATGGGCGCAAGCCCCCTCCCGTGATGCACAACCCCCTGATAGATCGCCAGAAGAGCATCGTGCGGCACGCCGCAGCGCTTCCGCAGATCGCTCGTCACGGGATCACGATACGGTGGTGTGTTCAGCACCACCACCGCCGGCTTGGGAAGGTGAAATCGGTCGTTTACCACGTCGGCATCGAGCGGACCCGAGACAATCACGCGGTCGACACTGCCAAGCAGTCGGCGCTCGTGCCACGCAAGAAGACGTTGCCGAAGACCCTTTCCCTGTAGCGGACCCAATGCGAAGTAGAACTCGCGCATATCGTAAATCAGCGGCGCTCCACAACGCCGCGCCACGGCGCGAGCGGCATCCAGCGCAAACAGATCCATGGCGATCACCAGACGAGGCCGCACCGCAAGACGTCGTGCCGATCGTCCGAGCGACCACCAGCGCCGTGCGGCACGTCCACCGGGATCGTTCCATGGTATCACGGTAAGGGGCTCACCAGCCCCCTTCAGTGTGACATCTGTGCCGATGTCTGCAGCATGAATTGCAACGCGGAGCCCATCGGATGCGAGCGCCCGAGCAAGGTTCAGCGTCCGGGCATCGCGTGAAAGCTCGGACAGGGCAACCAGGAGTACGTCCGGTTCGATCACGCGCCGGATCCTAGCGCAGGTCTAGGTGATAGGTGCTGCGCAGAATACCTCGGGAATCGAACCGCTCCTTGAAGCTTATCAATCCAAGAGATGGCGTCATCGGATCATCAGCCTTGGTATCCTGAGATACACCGATATCCACCCACTCGTAGTTGTTCTCGATGGCCCAGCGAACCGTTTCGTACATGATGAGATAGATCGGCCGGAGGTGCTCGTACTCATAGCGCAACATGTTGTAAAAACACAGCACCACCTTGCGATTGGCAAGGAAAAGAAGCGAGCCGGCAATAGGCTCATCGTCGAGGTACACCATGTTCAGCCGGAGCTTCTCCGGCATCAGTTCACGCAGTTTGAGAAGGTCCTCAAGGGTGTGCGTTGGCTTGGTATCATGACGTGCCTTGTTCTCGACAAGGATCGTATGAAACGTAGCGTAATCATCGGATTCACGGATGGTGATGCGTCCCTCGCGCAGGATCTTTCGGACCGATTTGCGGGCAGTCTGATCGAAGTGATCAAGAAACGCACTTCCCCGCTTCAGGTCGATCGCATGCGAGATGTAATGGAGCTCGAATGTAGCCTTACGATAGAGCATCGCATACTCTACATGCTGACTGTAGTCGAGCGTGTAGATCAGCGGTGGCGGGATCAGATAGGCATCGGTAAAGCCGGCCGACCTTGCATAGTCAATGAAGGCGTCAACAATGTGCAGACATCGCTCGAAGGCCTCGTCGGCAACCACTATCGATCCGTAGGATGCGCCCGTAGGCGACCACAATGCTCCATCTTTGCCGACGCCTGCCGGAAGAACAGCAACAAGCTTTCCGTTCTCGCGGAACATCAGGTGATGCCAGTTCCACTTTCCATCGGGATGATAGTCCAGAAAGCGCTGCTGATGAAACATCGTTCCATTGTTGGAGCGTTCGACGAAGGTATCCCATTCGTGACGCTGGTCGGGAGTGTAGATGTGAACCGTGATCATGCAGCAAGGTGTGTCAGAACAGAAACGAAGTTACGGAGTGGACATCTGAACGCTATATTGCGACGGCAAACTTTCACGTTCAGTTTCGCAGGGAGCATAGCATGAAGAGATTTATTCTTTCCGTTTTCACCGTGGCCATTGCTTCGACATTCGCCATGGCACAGATGCCGGAAGAACACGTCGTGGTCGGCGCGTCAACGGGTTGGTTCCCAGGCGCCCACATTGGATACACGATCGCCGACAAGATGCAGATCGGCGCACAGCTTGGTTTTCGCAGCAAGGGCAAGGCCGACAACGAAGTTGGGACCAACGCGCAGAACTCGTTTGTCACAATCTGTCTCTATGGCAAGTACTTCCTCTCCAAGGGCAGCGATTTCAACACCTACGGCTTAGGAATGCTCTACATCAACCCGGCATCCCAAGATGGCATCAATACTGGTGGTGCTAACGAAGGCTTCCTCCTTGGCGCCGGTGCCGAATACTTCCCATCGAAGACTGTGGGCCTCTTCGCTCAGATTGCCGTGTTGCGCTTCCCGTTTAGCAGCTCCAACGATGCACTGAACTTCGGGATCATGACTCCGTCGGTTGGCATTGAGTGGTTCCTGGATCTCAACTGATCCATCACGTCGATTTTTTCCGAAGGGGGCGATTCACTTCCCAAGTGCTCGCCCCCTTTCTGTTTTTCGTCAGCTATGACCACACCACGCACAATAGCAGTGCTGCGGACCGATCGCCTTGGCGATATGGTATTAACGCTGCCCATGTTCCCGGCACTGCGGAGTCGATTCCCTGATGCGCGACTCATTCTGATCGCCAGTCGCTATGTGGAACCTTTGGTGCGCTCAGTCGATGTCATCGACGAAGTTGTGTATCTCGACGCTCCCAATCAGCACATTGGGCCGATCCTGCGTGAGTACGCCGTCGACACGCTCTTTGCACCACGTCCTCGCCTGTCTGAAGCATGGCAAGCTCTGCGATCCGGTGTGCGACGTCGCATCGGCTCCGGCTTTCGCTGGTACTCGCCTCTGTACAATGTGCGCATCCACGAGCACCGCTCTGATGCAGCATATCACGAGGCCGAGTATAACGTACGGATGATCATGCACGCCTTCGGCGGATCCATGCCAAACGTCGAACTGGTCTCGCCGCGGACGGCATCACCAAAAGGCACGCATCGCGCACGTCCACGCATCATCGTGCATCCGGGCTCTGGGGGCTCAGCTAAGGACTGGCCGGCGGAGCGGTTCGGCATGGCCGCGCGAGCTCTTCACGACGAGCTTGGTGCAGAGATCATCATCACCGGCATCGCTTCCGAACGTTCCCTGTGCGACGAGGTAGCGACACATTGTCCGCGTTCGACAAATCTTTGCGGCACGCTGGATTTGGATGGAATGATCGACCTCATTGCCGAGGCAGACGTCTTGATGGCCAACTCAACGGGTGTTCTGCACGTTGCCACGGCTGTGTCCACACCGGTAGTTGGATTCTTTCCGTCCACACCAAGCATGAGCGCGCGCCGCTGGGGTCCATACTCCAAGCGTGCCGTTGTCCTCGAGAGCGGACCGGGAGACGACATGCTGACGATCGGCGTGCAGGCCGCTGTGGACGCTACAAAGCGCCTGCTGACGGGTTCTTAGCCCCGTTCAAGGTAGCGCCGGACCGCATCGGCATCTTGCGGCGCATCGACGCTGATAAACCGAGCCGTTGTTTCAACGCAGTCAAACCGCGCACCATCGGACAACAGGCGGAGCTGCTCGAGTGACTCAAGCCTCTCGATCTCAGTCGGCGCAAGCATCACATGCCGTTCCAACGCCGATGCCCGGTAGGCATAGATGCCGATGTGTTTCCAAAATGTCGCACGTTCGAGCCACTGATCAACCGATGCTCCGCGCACGTGAGGAATCGGAGAACGCGAGAAGTACACGGCGCGCATTGCTGGTGAAACGGCAACCTTGACAGTGTTCGGATCGATCAGATCCGCCGAGGTATCGATGCGTGAAACCGGCGTTGCCACATCGGCCGAACCCGATTGAAGAACAGCGGCCAGATCAGAAAGCACCTGCGGCTGCAGTAGCGGCTCGTCGCCTTGGATGTTGATCACGATGTCCGGAGCAGACTCCAGCATTCGTACGACTGCATAGCACCGATCGGTACCACTCGGAAGATCCGGGTCGGTCATCATTGCTTCGGCTCCAATGCGCTCGGCTTCCCGCATGATCCGTTCATCATCGGTGGCAATGATCACACGATCAAGCGCGCTGCATGCGTGAGCTCCGCGCCATACGCGCTCGATCATCGTCTGGCCGCAAAGATCGATAAGGGGCTTGCCCGGCAACCGCGTGGCGGCATAGCGAGCAGGGATAACGCCAACGATCATCCCAGAACCTTGGGCACCTTGATGAAGGCCTCGTTCTTCTTGGGAGCGTTCCGCAGGGCATCGGCCGTGGGGATCGACTCCCCCGTTACGTCGTCGCGCAGCACATTCACCTGATGATTCACCGAGGTCATGGGTTCGACCTCAGACATGTCAACGGACTTGAGCACGTCAACAAACGCAACAATGTCGGTGAACTGCCTGGCATACGCTGCTGCCTGCTCGTCGGTGAACCGCAACCGCGCAAGAGACGCGATGGAATGGATTTCTTCAATGGTCATGACTGCGAATCTACGGCACCGGCGATGATGTCGTGCACGGTAGCCATAAGCCCCTTTTCCTGTTCACGAGTTGCTTCAGATGGCACCGTGATTGGTGCAAACAGGTGCAGGTGTACAGTTCCACCGCGCAGCCGACGAGTTCCTTTGGGCAGGATGGAGGCCGTACCCGTCATCGCCACCGGCACGATCGGACGCGCACTCTTTACAGCAAGGGAAAACGCACCGCGGCGGAACTCCTGTACGCGTCCGTCCGGACTGCGCGTGCCCTCCGGGAACACAAGAACAGAACTGCCCTCCCGCATTGTCCTTGTCACATCGTCCAGGACTGCAGCCGCCTGACGTTTCCGGCTGCGGTCGATGGCCACAAAGGGAGACAGCGCAAGGCTCCATCCGAAAAACGGCACGCGCTCGAGCTCCTTCTTATACATGATCCGCACGTTGTCGGGCACGGTTGCCAGGATCACCGGTATATCGAACATGCTTGCATGATTCGAGGCATACACGTAGCGCTCGCCGGGCACAAGATGTTCACGTCCGTGCAGGACGACCTCTACGCCCGACCAGCGCAGCACCGTGCGAGACCATGAACGAGCGTACGCAAAGTACACGTCATGATTCCGCCACAGGAGCATGTGAATTGTCACAACAATGGCATAGGCCACCGTCATCAGCACCAGCGCAATGATGATCAGCCAAGTTCGCATTTGGCAAACCTCGCAACACGGCGCTGCTTCACCAAGAACTTCTCATCGCGCATATTGCGTCATGCCAGGACTCGAAGATCTCGGCTCACTGCTCGGTATGCCCGAGAAGAGCCAGAATGACACCACTAAGCAGCCCAAACGTGTTGGACACGACGGACAGGTTTTGCGCCTGCGCGTGCGCACCGAAAAGCGTCGCGGCAAACTCGTCACCATCGCCTGGGGGTTCTTTTCCCACCCAGCCGAACTGAATCGACTCCTCTCGCTCATGAAGAAATCTCTGGGTGCCGGCGGACAGCTGGTGGACCAGAGCATTGAGATGCAGGGAGATCATGTGCAGCGCATCAAAGACATCCTCATCGCCGAGGGCTATCGCGTCGGGTAAGGGGCTTTTCAGTCCGCCGCAACGATGACCGATGGGTTTATCCCCACGTCGTGCCGGCGGATCACAACGCCGGTGGTATCGGCGATAACAATCTCCCCATTGGTAACATACGTCCGCGCGTTACCGATCAGCAGCCGCGACGCTCGCGCGTCGAAACCGAGACCGTACCATGTCTCGGAATTCGGACGCTTCATCACGGTGGACACAACGGCTGACCGGATTGCACTGATCCCTTCGGCATGCATCACGTACAGCGTTCCGCTTCGCGGATCGATGCAGGCCCCCTTGACGGATCGAAACTGATAGCGGCCAACAATGCGTCTCTGAGTCAGATCGTAGGCAACAACACCACCGAGCACATCGGACTGTGAGGGGTAACTTCGATAGGTGATCCAGATGCGTGTTTTGGCAGGATCAGCAACGATCGACTGCACATTCGGAAGATCACTGATCGTGTCAAGAACCGAAAGGTCCGATGCCTCGAGGACCGTTACCGTGCCAGCCCCCTTCTCGCTTTTGCGCAGATCGCCGAGACCGCTGTTTGCAACATAGATACGTCCGCCGACCACGGCGATGCCCTCGGGTGCGGGGCCGACGTCGACACGCGCAACGCGAACCGCAAGACGACGCGCATTGACCTCGGCAATCGAGGCATCGTTGAGAAATGTGCAAACCGCCACGGAGTCATTGACAAAGGCCATCTTGTATGGCTCGCGCAGATCATCAAAGCGCAGGCGTCCAAGCCACATGCCGGTTCGACGATGAAACATTTCGATGGACCGCGACGTGCTGACGACCACCCACATGGTGTCTCCACGAACAAGAAGATCCGAACCGGTATCACCCAGACGTAGCTCGGCATTGACGGCACTGACAACGTCGTTAACACGGGTGCCGTCATCTCCAATGTAGCAGAGTGTTGCATTGTCCTGACGCCATACCCCCTCGCAGAGAACGAACGTCCCGGGTCCATCAATGCGGCCCGAGTCGATGGCATCTTCCGGAGGCACCGGCAAACATGCGGTTAACGCACCCGCGAACAGACAGGCCAGAAACACGCGCGTTGAACCACGACGTATCATGAGCGCAGCACCTTCACCAGTACCTGCCGCTCCCCATCAACAACGATCACATAGTACCAGCCCCGTGGAAGCCAAGCAAGATCGATCATTGTGATGCCGGCTTCGTGCTGAGCAGTCTCGATCACACGTCCCGTCACGTCCATGATCTGCGATGTAGAGGGCCTCGGCAATGCCAGCTCTACACGCGCGTTCGTCAAGACAGGTGTGATGCTCAATTCCCATGCGACGTCTACCGCATGAAGTGCCAGCACCACATCAAGGTCAAAGCCCGTCAGCGTTGGATCATATAGGGGGCTCTTCGGGTTCGACAGGACCATGCGGGTAACGTCAGTGATGCGCACCCATCGCACGGAATCCATGGCAATGTCGGCAAGGTCGTACCTGTCGCCACCGCTTGCTTGCGGATCATACGGATTTTGGCCAGTGGTTGGTGTGGTGCCGGCTAGCCCCCTGCCATCAACGGAATCAAAGGGGAACATCGTCCAGGTGATGCCGTCACGGCTTACCTCTACCGTAGCCGGTTCCGCATAGATGCGCCCAGCACCGTAGCGGAAGGCATTCTCGAAGACCGTAAAGTCAGCCCCCGGACCATCCACGATCACACCACGGCGGAGTCCCAGAGTAATCGTCCCTCCCAGACCGAGCGAACAGATCTCACGCGGATCGGTTGCCGGCACCGTATCCCGAGCAATGGTGGACGGACCACTGAGGACGTTCGCGGGGAAGAATGCCGAGCCCTGACCATTGCGCTGTCCTTCTCCTGAAGTAAACAGCTTTACGGTATCCAGCGGGAGCTGTTTCCACTGTGCAGATGCACTCGATACGGCCGAAAGGAGAACAACAAGCCAGATCAGCAACGAATCAGAAACGCTGATCCAATCGTAGGGGCAGTGCCGACACTTACTTCCGCAGCATTCGCCGCGCTGCTCGTGGGCACGCTGGGTGATAACCGTATAACCCGTGTGCGGATCGAGGTACGTCGAGACTCCTCGCTCACAGGCATCATCATGTCTCTTGCGGGTAAGCTCGTCGAGAACCAGCGGTGGTTTACGCTGCGTCATCGAGCCTCCATGCTGACGATGAGGCGAAGAGCGCGTCCCGGCATGGGATACCCCCGCACCACCTGATACGACACATCGAAGAGATTATCGCACTGCGCCATCACTTGTGCCCGCAGGCCTTGCCCGATGATGCGAAGCCCCGCCTGCAGGGACGTAATGGCAAAGGGACGGAGCATTGCCTCGTACTGTTCTCCCGGTAACGCATAGCGGTAACCGGTATATGTCCACTGCGCCGACGCAAACCAGCTGCCCACATCCCATTGCATAAGGGCAGAGGCAAGCTCGGGCACGGCGTAAGGTATAAGCGTACCATCAAGTCCGGAGCGAGACGTTGCGTCGCGCATGAACTGTATCGTATGCGACCACTGTCCAACAAGACGTCCATCAAGACTGCGAACACGGAGGACCAGCTCGGCCCCTTGACTCGTTGCTGACCCGACATTCTGTGCGCTGGTGATCACGGGGCTAACCGGCACCGATACGATAAGTTCTCTGATCGTTGAGGTATACGCAGACACATCGATGCTACACCATTGCCAGGGTTCGACAACCATTCCGAAATCGAGCATTGTTGATCGCTCGGGCTTGAGGTTCTGTGTGCCATAGTTGAGATAGTACAATTCGTTAAAGGTTGGTGGACGAAAGCCCGCACTCCATCCGGCGCGCAGAGACAGCCCAGCAAGAACGCTGCGACGCAACGCCAGCATCGGGGAAACGGCCACGCCGACATCGGAGAAAACGTCGGCGCGAGCAGCAGCACGAATCTCGAGGCCAGTCTGGTAAACATCTGGCATTGTCGCATCAGCCGACATACTCACAGATCGGCGCTGCACCATCTCTCCGTTACGAGAGACCACTGACGCCCCCTGAAGATCCGCATGCGATGCATCGAGGCGCATCGTTGTCAGGTAATTGCGCGACTGATGTTGCCATACTGTGCTGAGCGTGGCATCTCGCTGACGATACCGGACATCAATTCCCTGCGTACCAATGATGGTTGCATCGGGGTCGGCGAAATGCTGATCGATGAATCGCGCCGATGCCGTAAGCCACACACGGTCACTGGGCGATTCTACCAGCGTCGAGCGAATGATGGCCATCAGGTCGTTATCGACAATCCGAGCCCGTGCTTGCGTGATCGCCCCCTGAACGACCGCTCCCGGCACACCACGATCGGCCGTGCGCACAAGGAGCGTCGCGGAATGCCGATCACCGGATTCCAAGCGGGCAAGTGCGCGCACATGCCGTGCATCGCCATTCTGACGATTTACCTCGAAGGTTGTTCCGAACTGTGAGGTTGTGAATGGGAAGGATCCTCGCGTGCCGATCACGTCCACGTCCACTCCGCAGCGCACGTCATCGGCGATAGGCATCATGACACCCGCCGCAGCTCTCCATTCATTGAACGCACCGTGTGACACCAGCGCGGTGGCCCGCGCATCATCGCGCAGCCGCAAACGTACATTCACAGCGCCCGTAATGGCATTAGCTCCATACAGTGCCGATGCCCCTCCGCGAACCACCTCTGCCTGGTCGATATACCTCATCGGGATCGACGTCATGTCAACGGTGCCGCTTTGTGCCGAGGATAGACGCGCCCCATCAAGCAGCACCAAGGCCTGCGCCGAGGAGCCCCCTCTCAACGAAACAAGCTGGAGTCCACCAATGCCCCCGTAATCTTTCACAAACACGCCCGGGAACAGCGTCATCGTTGCCGAGAGTGATAAAGGGGCAATCCTGTCGATCACCTCACGCGAAAGCACCGATCGCGCCGGTCCAGCGCCGGTTGCATCTGACAGCCACGACGTAGCGGTTACAACGATCGCACTGTCACGCCGATATACACGCACCGTGTCATCGCCCGCCGCATGAACAACAGCCGTCAGCATCACGACAGAAAGAAGCGATGGTATGGAGAATGAGGCGCTCATCGGATTGCGAAACTACGCCATCACAACCAGCCCATCTTTGGAGAAATGCCCCCCATGCCGTAGAATTGCAGCCCAATTGGTCGCTTAGCTCAGCTGGTTCAGAGCGTTCGCTTCACACGCGAGAGGTCATAGGTTCAAATCCTATAGCGACCACGAAGAGATTACTGATGACTGATTACTGATGACTGATAACGCTGCCGTCTCTCGTAACTCGTCTCTCGTCTCTCGTTCCCCGGGCCAAGGCCCGGGGCTATTAAGGACGATCCGTCACTCGTCTCTCGTTCCCCGGGCCAAGGCCCGGGGCTATTAAGGACGATCCGTCACTCGTCTCTCGTTCCCCGGGCCAAGGCCCGGGGCTATTAAGGACGATCGGTCACTCGTCTCTCGTTCCCCGGGCCAAGGCCCGGGGCTATTAAGGACGATCCGTCACTCGTCTCTCGTTCCCCGGGCCAAGGCCCGGGGCTATTAAGGACGATCGGTCACTCGTCTCTTGTCTCTTGTCTCTCGTCTCTTGTCAGTGGATTCCCGCTTTCGCGGGAATGACGATGCCAGTCATCAGTAATCAGTAATCAGTCATCAGTCTTTCTGCTTTGGCGATGTTCCGTATTCCTTGCATCAGGGCGTCTGGAGTGAACGAGATTGAGTCGATGTGCTGACTGACGAGGAATCGCGCGAAGGTCGGATCATCGCTGGGAGCCTGACCACAGAGTCCGACAGGGCGAGCGCAGCGCTTAGCGCGGCCGATCATATCGGCAAGAGTGGAGATGACGGCCGGATTGCTTTCACTAAAAAGGGGGCCAAGAAGCTCCGAATCGCGGTCAACGCCGAGCACCAGCTGCGTTAGATCGTTGGATCCGATCGAGAACCCGTCGAAGAGTTCAGCAAACTGTTCAGCCAGCACAACATTGCTCGGGATCTCGGCCATCACATAGACCTGCAGACCATTGCGGCCACGCGGAAGTCCAGCCTCGGACATTGTGTCCAGGACCTTTCGAGCCTCGTCAATGGTCCGACAGAAAGGAATCATCACAACGATGTTGGTCAGCCCCATTTCATCACGTGCTCTGCCGATGGCATGGCACTCCATGACAAATCCATCGCGATATCGTGGATGGTAATAGCGCGAAGCACCGCGGAATCCGATCATCGGGTTTTCTTCTGCCGGCTCAAACGCTCGCCCACCGATGAGTCGGGCATACTCGTTGGTTTTGAAATCGCTCATTCTCACGATGACGGGTCGAGGATAGAATGCGGCGGCAACGATGCCGATGCTCTCAACCAAGCTGTCAATAAAGTACTGTCGTTTATCATCGTATCCGGTGGTCATTCGTTCGATCGTTGACCGCTCGTCGGAATCCGTCACCGCGGCGGGGTTGAGCAGCGCCATGGGATGAATGCGAATGGTATTTGTGATAACGAATTCCATTCGCATCAATCCAACGCCGGCGGCTGGGTAGCGCGCCAAGCGAAAGGCCTGGTCAGGGTCGGCTAGGATCAGCATGGGCTTCGTGCGGGTCGAGGGTACGTCACTGATATGTATCGCGTCATCAGTCCAGTCCATACGTCGATCGAACACATCCCCAACGTCGCCTCCGGTGCAGGCCACGGTGATCATCTGGCCATCGTGGAGTGTTGTCGTTGCTGCACCCGTTCCAACAACAGCATGAATGCCAAGCTCGCGTGCAACGATGGAGGCATGGCTAGTCCGGCCTCCCTTGTTGGTTACGATACACGATGCATTTCGCAGCATGGCATTCCAATCGGGATTGGTTGTATCGGCAACGATGACATCGCCTTTGCGAACACGGTCCGCATCAGCGAGCCCCTTCACAATGCGAACCGTGCCGCAGGTTATTCCGCGTCCAACGGCAATGCCACGCAGGGCAGGGGGCGTGTGGTTCGCGATGTGATACTCATGTTCAACGATCTCGCGTTCCTGACTTCGCACAGTCTCGGGTCGGGCTTGCACAACGAAGATCTCGTCGGTCCCTCCATCGCGAGCCCATTCGATATCCATCGGCATACCATAATGGTCCTCAATGGCACAGCACCATTTCCCGAGCAGTTCGGCATCCGCATCCGACACGGACAGGCGGGCAGCGTCTGGTGTTGTAGTTGAAACTGCCGTTCCGCGCCGACGGCGCAGGATGCTTTTTCGGCCTGAGGCGAGTGCGGGCTTGAACATGATCACTTCATCGGGCACAATGGCACCCTGCACGATCTGTTCACCACTTCCCCACGTCGAGGTCAGATACACCACATTTCGGGATCCCGATTCGGGATCGATCGTAAAGGCAACGCCTGCACTGCCGGTGTCCGAGCGAACCATCTGCTGGATGCCCACCGAGAGCCCAAGATCAAGGTGGTCGACCTTGTTGTCGATGCGATACTTGATGGCACGCGCCGCAAAGACCGACGCATAGCACGTCCGCACTGCCTCAAGAAGGTCAGTCAGCCCCTTCACATTGAGAACAGACTCATGCTGTCCGGCAAAGCTCGCCGTCGGCAGGTCTTCGGCGGTGGCGCTACTGCGCGCGGCCACGAGTGCATCATCGGTGTCAACGCGCATCGCATGATAGGAGCGGGCAATTGCGTCCGCAACATCAGGCGGAATGTTGGACGAACCGACAAGCCCCCTGCATCGCTCAGACACCTCCGCAAGATTCGAGAGTGTCGAAACATCAAGTCGCTCAAGCTCTGCCTGGAGTCGGCCGGGCAGGTGGGCAGCGTCGAGAAACACTCGATACGCCTCCACCGTTACGGCAAAGCCATCGGGAACGCGCACACCGACAGACGTCAGCGTATTCATCATCTCCCCCAGCGAGGCGTTTTTACCGCCAACACTGGGTACATCGTTCATCGTTACACTGTTCAGCGGAACACAGTAGCTCATCTCAACACCTCCATGGGTTCGAGATTAGCGTACATCCGGCTTACATTTCATGACTTATTGCAGGGCGGAATGGCCGCAGCAACCCAGGCAGAGAACCTACCGCACAATGCGAAGCAGCGCGCTTCTGACATCACCATCACCGGTGACCACCACAACGTAGGCGCCGACAGGGAGGCTGGAAGCGTCGATGCGTAAGGCGGAACTGTGGACGACTTGCTCGCCGCGTGAATTGTATATGGACACGATGACGGTATTCACGGGACCGACCACATCAACAACGGTAGCAGCCGGATTCGGAGAGATCGCCAGTGACCGAGCTGCGGCATCGTCGTAAACGCTTGTGGTGGATTCCATTACGACCACAGAAGCAGCAATGGGCATACCTGTCTCGGTGCTGGTCATACTCATGACGCTCACCATATCACCAGCATTCATACTCTCCTTTTGCGCAGGAGCATTTGAGTTCGTCTGCATCCGGGTGCGATTCGTCAGGGCAAATGCCTTGGATCCATCACGGGTTGCAATGGTTAACGTGCTTCCATTCAGAGATTCTACGGACCCAACCGACATCACCAACCCTGATGAAACGGAGTCTCCTGCACATCCCACATCAATGCGTGCAGCCTGCAGATACAGAGAACCGTTGCTAGACTTCCGCATCAAGCATGTGATGCCCATCCCACGGTAGGCTGTGTCGATGCGAATCGGATTTCCATAGCAATCGGAGAACGGCGTCGATGCGTCATAGCCGATGACTTGAGTCGCACCATTGTCCTCTGCCACTTCAATCGTTGAACTCATGACCTCGCCGATGACTCCACGGATGGTTGAAACATCGCAGGGATCTTGGCGAATAACCACGTCAGCAATCCGCTGATCTGCACGGGTACGGTAGTGGACGGAAACGATGTTACCAATCGAGAACGCTCCACGTGAAAGGGGCTCATTCGAACAATCCACCAGCATCGTTTGATCATCGAGCGACACCTGGTAGTCGGCACTCTGGCCATCCTCCGAAGAGATTCCGCTGACAACCACCGTAGAAGCATCTATAGAACGTACTTCGCCATAGAGGAAGAACGCAAACGGGCAATCATCAACCACTGAAATGGTCGTTACCTCAAAGCCCCCTTGCACATTGACAAGGGTGGCGCTCACGCGCTGCCCGATCATGAGGTCGTCCCTAGTGGCAATGCGCTCAGCACACGACGAATAGGTCGTTGCCGGCGTCAGTGTGGCCGAGTACAAACTATCTCGCGTGGTTACTGTGACCGACGATCCGTCGATTCGAGTGATCCGCCCCGTGATGTAGGTAGGGCAGTCCTTCGTCAGCTGAGCGTAGAGAAAGAAGTTGCCGCGGCGCGGAATCTTCAGGTAGTTCAGCGAGAGACCGTCGCCCTCCTGAAGTTGTTCAGCGCCAACGAGCCGTCCATCACAGGTGTACAGCGCCAGCCCCGAGTCGGCAGGCACCCCGGAAGCGGACGGATCCACCGTAAGAACTACCGTATCACGTTCTGGCTCGGCGACCACGGAGAAGAGAGTGCCGTCAAAGGAAACAAACTGGGCAACAACACCAACAGTCTGTGCGCAGTCATCGCGCGTCTGAACCGTGCGAGCCAACAGTGACTTCGAAGCGGCGGCTCGGATGGCCACCTCAGCACCAACGCCAATATCATCGCGGCCAAGGGGGCGGCCGTCACATGAGGCAAATACCGTCTGCGCATCGCAATCGACGCCAACACGCTCGCCCACACCACCTGCCACTGACGTTTCCGCAAGCTCCACAGTCAGGGTTGTAGTATCTATTGCCGTCACACTACCAATGATCGTGATCATCGGTGCGCAGCCGTCAAACAATATGTTCATTGCACGAGGCGGGTAGATCTTTATAGGACTACAAACAATAGTCGTCACCGTGCCAGCTAATACACTGTCGATACTGCAGCCATTGATCTTTGTCTCCATTGTATACGATATCTCTTGTTCGCGTGTCGTGCCATCTGCCACAATTTCATTCACGAAGACCGAGGCAGATGTTGCACGAGAGAATGTCCCAAAGATCAAACGGTCGGGATTCGACGTATCACGCTGGGCAAAAAGACTGCCACAGGCAACAACGAGGCAGGCGATCAGAAGAGCGATGCGCATAGAGAGGTCAACAATTCCAGTAATGAGATACAGTTAAATGACAACCAGTGACCTGCGGAAAGAAGTTCCACGCTCGAAGGCACCCGGTAAAAACGCACAAAGCCCCGAGACGGTGAGTCAGGGGGCTTTGCGAGCAAAAAAGACTTGGCGATTACCTACTCTTCCACACCAGTTCAGATGCAGTACCATCGGCGCAACGGGGCTTAACGACTCTGTTCGGAATGGGAAGAGGTGTGACCCCCGCGCAATCATCACCAAGATAAAGTTTCAAGGATGAGATCTCGCAGTGGAGATGTCGATCGAAGAGGTTGCCGAAGTTGAGCGATAAAGCTCAGCGGAATTTCAAGAAGAAGTTCACGTGGTGGCAGCCGCCGAGTCATGACGACGTCGGAGCGAGCCGGAGCGGAAAAAGAATAGAACAGCATCGATGCGCCGCAGCGCATGAATTGAATCAGCTTTGGCAGGTGTCATCCGAGGCAGGTATCGAAACAGAGGTAATCTGATCGACGTATCTGCCGCTGGACGAACACAACAAACAAAGCAAGTCCTCGGACTATTAGTACCTCTCGGCTGCACACGTTACCGTGCTTCCACCTGAGGCCTATCAACCGGATCATCTCTCCGGGTCCTTACTAATTGGGATGTCTCATCTTGGAGTGGGTTTCGCGCTTGAGATGCTTTCAGCGCTTATCCTTCCCGGACGTGGCTACTCTGCCGTGCCACTGGCGTGACAACAGATACACCGTCGGTCCGGTCATCGCGGTCCTCTCGTACTAACGACGACTCTCCTCAAACATCCTGCGCCCGCATAGGATAGGGACCGAACTGTCTCACGACGTTCTGAACCCAGCTCACGTACCGCTTTAATTGGCGAACAGCCAAACCCTTGGGACCTTCTCCAGCCCCAGGATGCGATGAGCCGAC
>VEQR01000187.1 GCA_018883125.1 Candidatus Kapaibacterium sp. | reverse complement strand
AAAACGTCTCCGCTTCAGAGCTCATGACGGGGGTAGGTGGTTAACCTACCCTACTGTGAAAGGCAAATCTCTTTGCCTCTCTTGCATGGTTTCTTGTTTTCCTTCCTGTTGTCAAAGAACACCGCCGGTGACATTAGGTCGCTGCTTGCTCGAAGCTCGCTGCGGCGCTTTCTGGCCGACTCCGTTGCGCGGTGTCGCGCTCAGGGGCCACAAACATACGGGGAAATATTTAATCTGCAAATGCTGTGTCAAAAAAGTTTGATGCCTGACCGAAAAAATCTACGACGTCCATGTGGATAACGTCGAATGCGCGCATTTCAGCCGTATTTTTGAAAACTTGACCGGGGGTATTGACGTACTTTTACGAGCCAACTTCATGGCGAAGCCACTCAGCATCTTGTTCGTAACGAGCGAGATCTATCCGTTTATCAAAACATCGGAGTTCGCCGATCTCTGCTATGCTCATTCGCTGGGCGTACGCGAGGTCGGACATGACATCCGCGCGATGATGCCGAAGTACGGATTCATTTCCGAACGAAAGAATCGCATCCACGAGATCAACCGACTGCGCGATATCCCAATCCCGGTCGGCGAAGATGCGCACCTTGCGACGGTGAAATCCAGCTCGATTAACAATCCTCGTGTGAAAGTTCAGTCGTATATCACGACGAACTCGAATTACTTGGATGTCAACAAGGGTATCGAGCACGACATCACCAGTGGTGCTTCGTTCGCAAACAACGATGAACGATTCATCTTCTATAACCGCACGGTGTTGGAGACCTGCCTGCTCCTTGGTTGGTTCCCCGACATCATTCATTGTGTCGGCTGGCAAACAGCGCTGATTCCAGCCTACATCCGCACTCGCTATGAGCAGGAGTTCAAGAAGACGAAGGTGGTCTTCACGATCACGGACTTCGAAGAACAAGGCGTGTTCCCCACAAAGTCGCTGAAGAAAACCGGGCTTACGGACGACGTTCTCGAGCATGCCCGCTACAAGAACAAGATGAACTTTACGCGCATCGGCATGGCATACGCTGATCGCGTGTCAACATTGTCCCCTGGTTATGCCAAGGAACTGATGGCGCTGAAGGAATTCAAAGACAACTGGACCCCACTGCTGAACAACAAGTCCCTTGTGGGCATCAATCACGGCATTGATCTGCTTCAGTGGAACCCGAAGATCGATGCGAACATCCGTCCGAAGTTTGATGCGGAAGATCCATCGAATAAGGCAACGGTGCGCGAGGCCCTGCAGAAGGCTGCTGGACTGGATGTCGACGGATCGAAGATGGTGGTGCTGTTTGCAGGCCCCCTGCGTGAAGATCGTGGGGCGGACAGCGTTATCACTGCGGCAGCGGACCTCGTAAAACTGGGCGCGCAGGTGCTGATTGCGTCGGATCTGCCAACGCCGCTGAAAAAGTCGGCCGAAGCACTTGCAAAGAAACACCCGAAGCAGGTTGCCGTGCGTATTCCGATGGACGAAGAATTCCTCCACTTGGCAATGGCCGGTTCCACGGTTCTGCTGAAACCATCGCGTCACGAAAACAGTGGACAATTCCAGCGTATCGCGCTTGCCTATGGTACTGTTCCGATGCTTACGGACGTAGGCGGCATTGCCGAGGGACTTACAGATATCTCCGCCGACGGTGCAAGCGGCACGGCATTCATCCTGAAGAAGGCAGATGCGGCCGAGATCACCAAAACGGTAAAGCGTGCCGTTGCTCTGCACGCAACGCCGGAAACGTGGGATACGATCGTGCGCCGAGCGATGGCCGTGCCTGTGGGCTGGGCTGCGTCGGCAAAGGGCTACGACGAGTTCTATCGCACAC
>VEQR01000024.1 GCA_018883125.1 Candidatus Kapaibacterium sp. | reverse complement strand
GAATACGCTCATCTGTTATCTCTGCAACTGTTTGCACATTGTGTCCGGCCTGGCGTGCCAGCATCACGATACCGGCGTTGCCAACGTAGTCTTCCAGCACGGCAGTACGAAACGCTCGCGGATCGCGAGCCCCTTCCCTTGCCCAGGCATCCATGATGACATGGCCGATCTCACCCGCATCTCCGTGGGGTCCACGGTAGAGCTTGCCATTCAGAATGATCCCACCGCCGATGCCCGTACCGAGTGTTGCATAGAGGAAGTTCGGCTCATTCACTCCCGCTCCCATCAGTGCCTCTGCCAAGGCCGCAGCGTTTGCATCATTCTCGAGATCAACAGGCTTCGTGGTCACCTGACGCAGACGCGAGAGAAGGTCCACATCGTCCCACCCCGGAAGATTAGGGGGCGCCTGCACATGCTTGGTGTCTGGATCCACGATCCCCGGCACACCCAAGCCGATCGCAACGATATCCGACGATCGCTCTTCGATCTCGTGCACCACATCACAGATCCGCTCCACTACCGCCTCTCGACCCTCATCCGCCATGGTGGGGACGCTTGCTTCCCAAACCGTTACGCCGGCAGCATCCACAACACCATACTTGATGCCCGTGCCGCCAACGTCGATTGCGCCGAATGTTTGCATGGTCGTGAAGTTACGGAGTGACGAGGGTACGGAATGACGGAATGACGGAATGACGGAATGAACATGATGTAGGGGCGAGACGCAGTCTCGCCCGAGGGAGCGCCCCCCAACAAAAAAGCGGCCCGCACCATTGGTGCGAACCGCTCTTGTAATCATCTGCTTGAATGAAGGCTTCCGTAACCGGTCCTTGCTCCCAAAACCTACAACCCAAAACCCAAAACCTACAACCTGGTTTACCTCGAGTAATACTCGATAACAAGTGGTACTTCGCAGATCACTGGTACCTCTTCGCGAGGGGGCAGGTAGAGGAACTTGACCGAGTAATCGGCCTTGCTCAGATCGAGATATGGTGGTGGTCCTGCAGAGCGGATGGCTTCTTGGATGGCTTCCACCTTGCGGCTCTTTTCACGGATGGCGATCACGTCATTCGGCTGAACGGCATACGCTGGCATGTCCACCTTCTTGCCGTTGATGGTAACGTGGCCATGGCGAACATACTGACGGGCAGCGTACATGGAGCGTGCCAGACCTGAACGGAACACCAGTGAATCGAGACGTTGCTCAAGGAGCTGAACAAGGATGTCCACCTTGTTGCCCTGGATACGGGCAGCCTTGGCAATGTAGTTCGTCATCTGACGTTCGTGCAGGTTGTACTGCAGACGCAAACGCTGCTTTTCGAGAAGCTGCTTGGCGTAGTCAGAGAGCTTAGCGCGCTTCTTCGCCGCACCGTGTTGTCCCGGCGGCGCCGGCTTCTTATCCAGCACCTTGCGTGCCTTCGGAGTCACGGCAAAGCCGAGCTTCCGCGAAATCTTGACCTTAGGTCCATTGTACTTCATGTGTACCTCGCTCCCAACGAAATGGGGCAACATTGGATTGAACATCTCCTGCTTGGGGGTACATCCCGTAGGCAGGATTTTGGATAGCCACAAAGATAGGGCGAATTACTGAAGTACGGAAGTACTGAGGTACGGAATTACTCAATTACTGAAGTACGGAATTACTCAATTACTGAGGTACTCAATTACTGAGGTTAGGTCCCACACGGCGAAGCCGTCCCTACTCTAGCGGTGTCTCGATCGTAATGATCACGGTCCGCGAGTACAGGCGTCCTTCGGGGGTGTCGTTGTCGAAGAGTTCACCGGCGCTACCATAGCCGGTAGAGCTTTCGGCGGCAAGGTTCAGCTTTGAAGCAACTGCCTTAGCGCGACGTTCCGAGAGCTTGAGGTTGTACTCTGGGTTTCCGGCGCGGTCCGTATAGCCTTCAACGGTGACCTTGGATTTTTCGGTGATGCGCGGGCGGATGGTGGCGAGGATGCGCTCGTGCTGCTTGGTGAACTCGGACTCGTTGTAGCCAAAGATGATCATGTTAAACTTCTCAAGGCGCTTGTCCTTGCGGTACACTTGCTCCACGTTGTAGCCGCGCGAGCGGGTATTGGTGCGCTGACCTGTTTCGTCAACGATGGAGAGGTCATAGTCAAGGGGCTCCTGGTTGCGTGGGAACACTTCGGTGCGTCCGCCGATGTTCCAGCTGAGAGTGGCCGGAAGAGCCCCCTTCCCGGAAAGAGCGTCGAGTTTGCGCGAGCCCTGCATGACGTCGAGCGTCCATTCCTTGACCGCGGTGTCCACGGTTACGTCCGGCGTTAGCGCGATCGAGGCTGCGTTCATCGTCCGAATTGTATCGGTGAAAAAGATCGGGTCCAGCAAACGCGAGTCCTGACTGGTGATCTCCACGCGGCGGTTCTCCACAACACCATCGGTAATGTTGATGTTCGACGGGTTCTCCGGAAGATCGCGCGCCTGAATTGACATGCGCGATGCCTCGATTCCCCATACCCGCATAAAATATTCCTGCACGTTCTGCGCGCGCTGACGCGAAAGGTCCCGGTTGCTCTTCTCGGGTCCGGCATTGGAGTTGCAACCGGTCAGCACCACCTTATCGCCGGGACTATTCTTGAGCTTATAGCCAACGATGTTCAGCAGGTCGTGATAGATCGCAACCGTGCCGGCACCGTTGAGATGGTCGAGCGTGTACGATCCAACCTCCGATGGCGTCAGCCGCTTGTATCGCGCCGGAATCTCAGCACTCATCTCATCAAAAAAGATGTAGTTCAGCAGCGCATAGAGATTGAGCGATACGATGTTGTTTACAGTGACCTTTGGGCTGGGAAGGGGCTGCCCGGCTTCATCTAGCTGCTGCGAACGAATGCCCTGAATACTTAGACGTTTTGGACGTGCTTCGGGTACCGGCGGCTTCACCTGCGCTATTACCGTGTCCTTCTTTGGAGGCGGAGGAGGCGGTGGAGGAGGAGGCGGTGGCGGTGGTGGTGGCGGAGCCTCTTCATCCGTGTAGTTCTGCCAGGCTAGGCCAACACCAAACCGGATCGACGTTAGCCCCCACGGCTGGGCCGACTGGAGGTTCGAAAGTCCAAGATTCAACACAATCTCCGGCTCTAATCGCCAGTGCTCGTCAGACGAGATCGGGATGGAATAGCGGGCGCCAAGTACTGCTGCCAACCGCGTGGATGCCGCACCCGGAACAACAGAAGAGTCGAACATGAATCGCGTGCGCGATCCATCGTTGTAGGTGATGTCGGCAGGCGCAACGATCGACTCACTCTGCGAAAAGCTCGAGGACAACAGGAATCCGAAACGCATGCCGCCAAGGATGCTCATTCGCGGGATAACGTCGTAGGCAACAACAGGTGCAATACTCAGGAAAGATCGCGTTGTTGCGAGTTCGTAACCTATGATAGCTTCTTCGTCAACACCCTGCGGAGCAATCACGGTTGACTGCTGCACAGAGAGCGTTGCTGAGTGGTGGTCGAAGCCAAGGCGCACCTCTCCCCGAAGTGACCGGGAGAACCGCAGGTGGCCGAGCACATCAACCATCGGCATAATGGCCGATGCGGTGGAGTATTCAGGACAGCAGCTCGGCACGCCGGGAAGCCCCCTGATCGGAGCAGAATGCATATCATAGCCGGCGCCAAGAACGCCCGCAACGCCGTATCGAGTTGTTGACGCACTCTGTAGCGTATCTGATGCGTGCAAAACCTGCACTTGCACCATGATGCACGCAGAGATGAGCGGCAGGATTGTCGAAAGGTGGCGAGACTTCACGAGCGCTTACTTTCCAATGATCACCGACCGTGAATAGGTCTGATGTCCGTTCATAAGCACCACGAAGTACTGACCGCTGGGCAATTCACCCGCCGGTAGCGTAATCTCGTGACGTCCGGTCGTAAGCTGAGTTTCAGCGAGCTCCACCTGTGGACGACCAACAGCGTCAACAAGAATCATTCGATACATCCCGGGTTCGCCGGCACTGATGGTCACTACGGCATCGCTCACGATAGGGTTGGGAGCAATACCAATGATTCCCGTTCCCGTGCCACGCTTGATCAGACGAACTGTGTCGCCCTCGCGGCACAGACCCAGCACGGAGAACTCGCCGTCGTCATTGTAGGTGCGGATGAAACCGCCACGGGGCCATTCGACGGAAACGATTTCCAGCGGACTCTTCTCAACGCTGCCGAGTGCCACCATGAAGGGAAGCTCGGCAATGATGCCAACGGTGTCTCGCACCGTAGCACTGATGGTCATTGTCGCAGTGTCGCCACTGAACGCCACCTTCTGCGTGCCCTTATGCACCAGCACAGTCCGGTTATATCGGAGCGTTACGCGGATATCGCGTGGACCATCGCGAAGGATGTTCTTTGACGTAGCAAGGATCACGGGCACGTTCACCGTTGTGCCAACCTCCCCTTCAGAATTCGGGATAATAACCTTGGTTACGGCCTTGGGTGGACGATACCAAAAGCCGGTTCCAAGTTCGACGGTCTGACGAGTTCGATAGCCGATGAGTCCTTGACCCAGGGTACCCTGAATGGTCGCATTGCCGGCACTGCGCGCCCGCACAGCCCCATTGCTGATGACCGCACGCTGCAGCGTTTGCGCTGTTACGGTAACAGCGCAGAGCGAAACAAGCGCAATGATGATGGATCGAGTTATAGACATAACGATTACTCGATCACCGTGATATAAAACTCCTGTTCCACCGGATTGATGGCAGCATTCGTCAGGTTCTGAACGCGAAACACAACGTTGCCAGCCTCGGAACGTGCCCACGCGATAACGATACCATCATTGAGATCGGCAACGGGGCTAAGCACAACCGACTGCGCAGCAGCTGCGCCTGTAAACGCAACCGTGACAGTGACTCCGGCATTGGCAGCAATGTTCGGAATGTCGATGAGTTGCGTTCGCTTGATGACGTTTGTGATGGTTGTACCGTTCGAACCGAATCGAGAGGTTCCTCGTACGTCAAGTCGCGTGGTTGGTGCTGTTGTCCCGATACCAACGTTCACGCCGCTGGCACCGAGCACGATCGAATTCGACGTCGTTACGCTGGCACCCGAACCGATAGCCGTGGCATTTGTAAGCCCCGCGCCAGCGGTGGTCTGCTCACCGATCAGCGTTACCGCTGATGCATTGGTTACGGTATTGCCCGCTTTATACCCAATGAAGGTGTTGTTGTTGGCTGTTGAAGCCGTTGTGCCGGAACCGCTTTGATAACCGACAAATGTGTTGTTATCACCAGACGTGGCATTCTTAGCTGACTCCATACCGATATAGGTATTGGCAAAGCCATCGGTGTTGTTCTGACCTGCATTACGTCCGACAAACGTGTTGTCATTCGTGTTCGTTGCGCTCTTACCGGCACCACTACCAAAGAAGGTGTTCGCTGTTCCGCTTACGAGTGCTGTACCAGACTCAAAGCCGACCATTGTGTTGTCATCAAGTGCCGCTGTTGCCGGAGACAGGCGGCTACCACCAGACTTGCTACCAATGGCTACGTTGCCTATACCGGCTTGAATTCCGGCACCTGCTTCGAAGCCGAAGCTTGTGTTGTCGGAAGAGGTGACGTAGTAGCCTGCACGGTGACCCATCGATGTGTTGCGTGCACCTGTCAGGTTCGAGTATCCCGACTCAAATCCCACGGCCACATTCTGCGAACCCGACGTGTTGAGACGTCCGGCCGATGCGCCCACAAAGGTCAGCTCTGACGATGCAGCCGAGGCGCGTCCCGCTCCGGTTCCAATGAACACACCATCGCTCCCCGTGGTGGCATTACCGGCTTCGAAGCCCACCATCACATTGCGGCTCGTACCGGTAATCGAGGCGGCAGCATTGCGGCCCACCACGGTATTCTGCGTGCCTGAGCTCAGCAAAGGGGCTACCCCGGATCCAACCAATACGTTGTCAGCACCAGTGCTTGTGAGGCTACCTGCACCACCAACAAATGTTCCGTTGTTCTTGTTGCGCAGGGCCGGTGTAGTGCCGATGGCATAGTAACTAGAGTTATCAACGGAAATGCTGCCCGTCGACTTCACACCCCATGCCGTGCCCGTTCCCGCAGCAGTTGCTTCAACGGTGAGCGCAGTGGCGTCGTAATTGCCCCCTGCCCCTGACGCCGACGTGATCTTCGCGCCTGAGGCCGTGGTTCCTGTTGCAGCCGCATCATACGACACATTGAAGAGGAAGTTGCCGCGCGCAGTTGCCGTTGCTTGAGCACCGGCGAGATTGTACTGCACCGTTGAGCCACTGGCGGCAACATCTGTCCACGAGACATTCGCACCATCGGTCACCAGTGCCTGTCCTGCCTTGCCTGTCTGCGTTGGCAGGAGGTTGTTGAGCGCCGCAGGGGCCGTAGCCGCGCCCGTACCTCCACGGTTAATAGCCAAGGTGCCTGTTGTGGCGGCACTATTCAGCGCCGTCATGATGTTGTTACCGGATGTTGCGGCGATCGTTGGATTCGGATAGTTCCCGCCAAGGTCGCCCCCTGCCGCGCCCGTCGGGGCAGCACCGGTGATGGTGGTGTTGGCAGCCGACGTAATACGTCCCTGCGCATCGACCGTGATGGTTGCTACCTGTGTGGCCGTGCCGTAGGTCCCAGCTGTTACGGCGGTATTGGCAAGCTTGGCTGACGTCACAGCACCGTCGATGATCTTTGCCGTGGACACGGAAGCATCTGCCAACTTGGCTGTGGTAACGGCACCATCGGCAAGTTCGATCGTTGCGATCGTGCCATCAAGGATGTTGCTTCCTGTGATGGTATTGGTGGTGATATCACCTCCGGTGATCGTACCATTGACGATGTTCTCGGTCCTGACAACGTTATTGCCGAGCAGAGGATTGGGGTAGTTCCCCGTCAGATCGCCACCTGCTGCGCCCGTAGGAGCGGCACCGGCAATCGTGGTGCTTCCTGCGGCAGTAAGACGTCCCTGAGCATCAACGGTGAACGTTGCCACCTGTGTGGCCGATCCGTATGAACCCGGAGTGACTGCCGTGGCGGCCAGCTTTGGAGCTGTAACGGAACCATCCGTGATCTTGGCGGTGGTCACCGCATTGTCGGCGAGCTTCGCCGTAAGCACTGAGGCATCAGCGATCTTCGATGTTGTCACTGCACCTGCACCAATGTTCGGGTTGGGGTAGGTACCAGCCAGATCGCCCCCTGCTGCACCCGTTGGCGCTGCGCCGCTGATGGCAACGCTGCCGGCATTGGTAAGGCGGCCTTGCGCATCAACAGTGAATGTGGCAACCTGGGTAGCCGAACCGTAGGAGCCCGCGGTAACAGTCGTGTTGACGAGTTTCGATGCCGTTACCGAGCCATCGGTGATCTTGATGCTGGTAACGGCGTTGTCTGCCAGCTTCGGAGTTGTGACTGCGCCGTCTGCCAACTTTGCCGTCGTGACGGCAGATGCAGCGATCGTGGGATTCGGGTACGTTCCAGCCAGTTCGCCGCCTGCAGCACCCGTTGGTGCAGCACCGGTAATCGGCGTGTTCACGGCCGAGGTGATGCGTCCCTGTGCGTCGACGGTGATGGTGGCAACCTGTGTGCCAGTGCCATAGCTACCCGCCGTAACGGCCGTGTTTGCAAGCTTGGTGGCAGACACGGACCCGTCAACAAGTTTCGCTGTGGTGATCGAGGCATCCGCGATCTTGGCCGTACCTACGGCAAGGTTCGCAATTGTTGGATTCGGATAGGTGCCAGTGAGATCGCCCCCTGCAGCGCCCGTTGGTGCGGCGCCGCTAATGGCAACGCTCCCCGCAGTGGTAAGACGGCCCTGCGCATCGACCGTGAACGTAGCCACCTGGGTTGCCGAGCCGTAACTACCGGCCGCGACGGCAGTATTGGCCAGCTTGGTGGCAGATACTGACCCGTCAACAAGTTTTGCTGAGGTGATCGACGCGTCGGCGATCTTGGCCGTACCAACGGCAAGATTTGCGATCGTCGGATTTGGATACGTGCCCGTGAGGTCTCCCCCCGCGGCACCCGTGGGTGCTGCACCGGTGATCGGCGTGTTCACGGCCGACGTGATACGTCCCTGGGCGTCAACAGTGATCGTAGCCACCTGCGTGCCCGTACCATAGCTACCAGCCGTAACAGCCGTATTTGCGAGCTTGGTAGCAGACACTGACCCGTCGACAAGTTTTGCTGTGGTGATCGACGCATCAGCGATCTTGGCCGTACCAACGGCAAGATTTGCGATCGTCGGATTCGGGTACGTGCCCGTGAGATCGCCCCCTGCCGCACCACCGGGCGCCACGCCGCTAATCGTTGTTGCGCCGGCGGTGGTCAGACGTCCCTGAGCATCGACAGTGAACGTTGCCACCTGAGTGGCTGAGCCGTAAGAGCCAGGCGTGACAGCTGTATTTGCCAGCTTCGTGGAGGTAACCGAACCGTCGGCAAGCTTGGCCGTGGTGATCGAGGCGTCGGCAATCTTGGCCGTACCAACCGCGAGGTTGGCGATCGTCGGATTTGGATACGTACCGGTGAGATCTCCACCGGCGGCGCCTGTTGGCGGAACACCGGAGATCGCCGTTGACCCAGCAGCCGTCAGGCGTCCCTGAGCATCGACAGTGAATGTTGCGACCTGCGTGGCAGAACCGTAGGATCCGGCGGTAACAGCGGTATTTGCAAGCTTGGTAGCGGTGACTGATCCGTCGGCGATCTTTGCACTCGTGATCGCATTGTCGGCAATCTTGCCGGTCGTGACAGCTAGGTTAGCGATCGTCGGGTTCGGATACGTGCCCGTGAGATCGCCCCCTGCTGCGCCTCCCGGCGCTACGCCGGCGATCGTCGTTGCTCCCGCGGTGGTCAGGCGTCCCTGAGCATCTACAGTGAAGGTTGCCACTTGTGTGGCCGAGCCGTAGGCCCCTGGCGATACTGCCGTGTTGGCGAGTTTGGTGGCCGTTACTGAACCGTCGGCAAGCTTGGCCGTGGTAACGGACGCATCGGCGATCTTGGCCGTTCCAACCGCAAGGTTTGCGATCGTTGGATTTGGATATGTACCGGTGAGATCTCCACCGGCTGCGCCCGTTGGCGGAATGCCGGCAATCGCGGTAGAGCCGGCTGCTGTGAGGCGTCCCTGAGCATCAACAGTGAACGTTGCAACCTGCGTGGCCGAACCGTACGATCCGGCGGTGACGGCAGTGTTTGCAAGCTTGGTAGCGGTGACCGATCCGTCAGCGATCTTGGCCGTCGTGACGGCATTATCGGCGATCTTCCCAGACGTAACAGTCAGATTTGCGATCGTTGGATTCGGATAGGTGCCCGTGAGGTCGCCCCCGGCTGCACCTCCCGGTGCTACGCCCGCGATTGTTGTTGCACCGGCATTTGTGAGGCGTCCCTGAGCGTCGACAGTGAACGTTGCAACCTGCGTGGCTGATCCGTATGCCCCCGGCGTTACTGCCGTATTTGCCAGCTTCGAAGGTGTGACGCTTCCATCGGCGATCTTCGGCGTCGTCACCGCATTGTCAGCGAGTTTTCCGGTGTTCACCGCGAGATTTGCGATAGACGGGTTCGGATACGTTCCGGTAAGGTCGCCCCCTGCCGCGCCACCCGGGGCCACCCCGCTAATGGTCGTATTGCCGGCGGCTGTCAAACGTCCCTGGGCATCAACCGTAAACGTCGCCACTTGTGTTGCGGAACCAAACGACCCGGCCGTGACCGATGTGTTGGCAAGTTTCGGGGCGGTAACGGCACCATCGGCGATCTTCGCCGTGGTCACCTTTGCATTCCCAATGGTCGGGTCCGGGTAGGTGCCCGCCAGGTCTCCGCCGGCATTGCCGGTAGGGGGCAGTCCGGCGATGGCCGTGTTGCCGGCAGCTGTAAGGCGTCCCTGTGCGTCGACGGTGAATGTTGCTACCTGTGTGGCCGACCCATATGAACCGGGTGTGACGGCAGTGTTTGCCAGCTTGGGGGCAGTCACCGATCCATCGAGCAGCTTTGCGGTGCTGACGGATCCATCGGCAAGCTTGGCAGTGGTGATCGCATTGTTTGCTACGAGCGGGTTCGGATAGGTTCCGGTAAGATCGCCGCCGGCATTGCCGGTTGGTGGACCTCCAACGATTGGCACCGTGGCAGCGGCCGTCAGACGTCCCTGCGCGTCGACCGTGAAGGTTGGGATGGTCGTGCCGGAGCCATAGGCACCCGGAGCGACTGTAGTGTTTGCAAGCTTTGTTGCCGTCACCGAACCATCGGTGATCTTGGCCGTCGTGACGGCATTATCGGCGAGCTTGGCCGTTGTGACGGCATTAGCGGCAATGTTGGGGTTCGGATACGTGCCGGTGAGGTCGCCCCCTGCCGGACCCGACACGGTCATGCCGGAAATATCAACGGAGTTTGCATTTGTGATACGACCCTGAGCATCCACGGTGAAGACGCCAACCTTTGTTGCTGACCCATAAGTGCCTTGGGTAACGCCGGTATTGGCAAGCTTGGCGGCTGTGATGGCTCCGTCCTGCACCTTCGATGTGATCACGGAATTGTCGTCGAGGTCTGTTGACTTCACCTCGCCGTCCTTGATCTTGGTGGACGTAACAGCATCCGAAGCGATCCGTGGTCCAGGATAGGTTCCCGTGAGATCGCCCCCTGCCGCACCCGTCGGAGCGGCGCCGGTGATTTCAACATCAGATGCGGCGGTGATGCGGCCCTGGGCGTCAACGGTAAACACGCCAACCTTTGACGCTGAACCATACACTGCCGGAGTCACACCCGTGTTATTCAGCTTCTGCGACGTGATAGCACCATCGCGAATCTTATCGGAGGTAACCGCATTCACAGCGATTGAAGGGTTCGGGTACTGGCCCGTCAGATCGCCCCCTGCCGTTGAGCCATTACGAATGGCCTCAAACGTAGTGGTTGTCAAGGATGTCACGCGACCGTCGGGGTCCACCGTGATAACGGGAATAAAGTTGGGTCCGCCCACCGGCGTTGTGGGCAACCCGGAAATATCAGTGAGCTCGGCGCTTCCAACAGTGTTGGGCTTGATCTGCAGATTCAGATTATCCAATGCGCCGAGGATGCCGATGTCGGAACCAGACGCTTCCTTGGGATCGGCCACACGGTTGGCGTTGATCTTCAGCGTGGTGGCGGGACTATTGATGACGTTGACGATTGAGTTGCCGGCTGAAGCGGAAATGCTTGGATTCGGATAGGAACCGGTGAGGTCGCCCCCTGCCGGACCGCTTATGCCGGGCATCTTGATGGCGATGCTGCTGGCAGATGTCAAGCGTCCCTGTGCGTCAACGGTGATCATCGGAATAGTGGTGTCGGAACCGTACGTCCCAGCACCAACACCCGTTGTTGACATTTTGGCCGAGGTGACAGCTCCATCGCGGATGGTCGGATCGGGATAATTGCCTCGGAGGTCGCCCCCTGCCACACCCCGCGGCTGAACGTTCAGAGAGTCAACATTGAGTGCGATCGTGATTGAGCCGTTCCCATTGGTGACCGTGATGCCTTGTCCAGCGTCAATCTTGAGCGTTCCTTGCAGGCCATTGACCGAGAGCACTGCCCCCGTAGCATTGATGGCAAGCGATTGAGCCTGCAAGGCCGTGTTAGCTACAAAGGCAAAGGCACTGCCAGTTACCTCTACGCGCGGACGGAACTCCGGGTCGTTGCCGAGGGTAACACCTACCCAGTACTTTTTGCTGGCATCAAAGGAAAGGGGCTGGCGTTTCCCAAGCACAATGTCGAACACGCCAAGGACGGTGGTGACGCTGTGCTGTTCGTTCCATGCGGCCGTGCCGGCCAAACTGTCCGTATACAAGGCAATTGTCACGGAGTATTGTCCATCCGGCACAGGGTCGCCAAGGGGCGTTGTCATCAGTCCCTGAAAAGACATCGTTGTGGCTGGCTGTGCAACCGCAGCCGTCCACCCTACGAAGATCATCGCAAGGCATGTGAGGAATAAACGTTCAGTACGCATCGGCATTGATTCCCTTCAATCGATTCGTCCACACGCTCCGCCCACGGTGTTCACACGTCGAGCGGTAACACTTTGCGGAGTTTTACCTTGCGAAACTGCAAAAATCGAATCGATTATCAACAAGATTTCCACACATACGGCATTGCTCCTGGTTTTTCCACTACCCCGACATTTCTGAGGTCTCGCGCCGTATATTTGATGTTTGTGACAGCATAAAGCCGCCACTCGGCGGGTATTTTCCACAGGAGGAGTAATGAAGTACATGAAGTTTGCCATCGTTGCATCGTTTGCGGTGCTCGCCGTTGGCTGCAGCAAAGGTCCGTCATCGGAAGAACTGGTGTTCCGTAGCGAGTTGTATTCCGATCTCAACAACATCGCCAAGGCCGACGAGTGGGCACGAAAGGCAATTGATGCCGATGCCTCGAACCCAGATGCATGGCGCGCTCTTGGCACCACGTGGGTGCGTCGCAATAATGTCGACAGTGCGATTGTAGCGTTCGACAAGGCTGTCGAAGTATCGCCAGACAACATCCCTGCGCTCTATGCGCTTTCGAACACGCTGGCAGCTAAGGGCACATTCGATCGTGCACTCGAGGTGATCCGCCACGCCATTGAGGTCCGCCCCGATACATCGGTTGGCCACAACAACGAAGGTGTGATTCTCACATCTAAGGGCCAGCTTGGCGATGCTGTCAAGTCCTTCCAAAAAGCGATCGAGCTGGACAAGTCGAATGCGCAGGCACACTACAACCTCGGGAATGTTTACGTCAAGCAGAATCGTCTCGAAGACGCAACGAACTCATTTGGAACAGCGCTTTCCTTGAACAGTGGCTTTTCCCAGTGCTACTACGAGCTGGCCAACATCAAGCGCCTGCAAGGTCGCAACGACGAAATGTACAACTACCAAGGACTTGGCCTGCTGAGTCAAAACAACCTTGGTGGTGCCGTCCTGGCATTTGAGAACTCAACAAAGATCAATTCTGGGTATGCCATCGGCTACAACAACACGGCCCATACCTACCTGAAGCTTAACCAGCGCGAGAAGGCCATCGATGCTTTCAAGGCAGCCGCACGCCTCGGGTACGCTGATGCTCAGCGCCTGCTCGCACAGGAAAAGATCGATTGGAACAAGTGATCGGTCATCGATGACTGATGACTGATGACTGCAGTCGTCGTCCCCGCGAAAGTGGGGACCCACGCGATCGGACGTCAGCCCACTATAGCCCAGAGCGCAGCGACGGGGTAAGCGGGATTCAGGCTAAAAACAAGAAAGCGCCGGCGGGAATCCCTGCCGGCGCTTTTTCTTTTCGTTTAAGGTGCTGTATGAATTCTCGCCTTGTCCTCCGCTACGACCTGGATTTCCAAAGGAATGGCGGCTCTGAAAACCTCAGTAATTCCGTACTTCAGTAATTCAGTAATTCCGTACTTCAGTAATTAAGTACTTACTTCCCTATCGCCCCGATACTGCACTGCACCGTCATTCCTGGGACGAAGGGGCCTGGGTTGATGATCTTCACGATCACCACACAATCTACCGGGGCAGAGGCTTGGGCTATTGCGAGCATGCCTGGGAGCTCTTCAGATGGAGAGATGCTGATGGCGGAACCGGCCTTGATGCCTGGAACATCAAGCCGAATGACGTGGGATGTTCCACTGAGCATTGCCGGTATGTCCATGTTCACCGTTGAGTGTAGCACTGAGGCCGGAGAGGGGTGCTCGCCCCCTGCCACTACTGGCTGCCTCGACTGAGTAGCATCGTCGAGCTTCCAGAGTAGGACAACACCATCCTTCTGTCCGACAGCATGCAATCGAAGAGGTAGTTCTTCTCCCTGCTTCAGCTGCGAGACGTGGGGAAAGAGGAACAAAAACTGTCCCGTCGTATTCGGATTGGCGATGGTGATACAACTCTCACCATTACCAAGCCCCATTGTCCCTTGAACTCGAAATGCCTGAGTGCCCGAGCCACCACCAATGGAGATCTGACCAACGGCCGGCATTGCGAGGCTGACGTAAAGGCACGCTGCAAGAAACACTGACTTCATGGTTACATCCTGAGAGTTGAGACCGTCAAACGTACAAAAAGTTGACCCTACTTGTTCCCTGATGGGGCTGGCTTGGCGTCAGGAGCAGTCGGCTCGGCCGTCTCGGCATCCGTTTGAGGGAGTTGCCCGAGCGATATGCTCTTGAGACGCGGAAGGCGATTGAGCTCCTTCACAGGAAGCGATGTCAATGGGTTCTTTGCTACATCCAGATTCGACAGGTTGGACAACAACCCCACCGTTGGCGGCAGCGAGGTGATTGACGTATTGCGAAGATTAATTCGTGTAAGAGCGGTCATCGTGCCGATCTCCTGCGGTATGGTCTTGATAGGATTATCAGACAGGTCCAGTGACACGACCTTTGACAGCTTCAGTAACTCCATTGGAAAAGCCTGGAGCTCGTTACCGGACGCATCGAGAACCTGTAGGTTTTTGAACTGCGCCAACCCCTGCAGCGAGGAGAGCCCCTTGCCACGAACGGAGAGGTAGATCACCGAATCGGGCATGGTGCGGGCAGAGTCGAGACTGGTAAAGATGCCGGGGCGTGGCGGACGTGGCGCACGCAGCCGACGGGATCGAAACGAGGACGTGTCAGATGCACTTGAATCCTGAGCTTGCCCTCCGGCGGGCTTCTGCATGGATTGCGTTTGGGCGGAAGATTGAACGATCGTCAAGACGACAAGAATAGCGAAGGTGAGTGCGGTGTGCATGTCGTGGGTTCCTGTGTGTGCGAGCCTGCCAACTGTACAAGCGGTGTGAACGATACTCAAAGAATCGCAAGATACACATGAACGTGAAAGCCCCTTGCGAGAGCATCGCAAGGGGCTTTCGGGTATCGGCATCGGCGTGCAGCTTAGTGACGAATCACTACCGGCACGGCACGAGAAATTTCTCCGGCAGCTTCGAGGTGGACCATGTAGAAGCCGCTCATGACGTCATCAACTTGGCGGGTGATCGGGATGATCGTACCACCAAGCACATGTTCTTCGAAGAGCACGCGCACCGGCTTGCCAAGTGCATCGCGAAGCGTCACACGAACCATGCCCGTCTGCGGAATGACTGCTTCGAATGAGAGCTGTCCATCGGCCGGATTCGGCCAAGCAAGCAGTGACTCATCCACACCGCGATCATCGCCGGCAACTACGCGCTTATCAAGACCGTTCTCTACGGATTGATCGCCACTGAAGTACTTATTACGCAGGTAGCAGTACGTGGCATCACGCATTGTGATTGAGGCATCCTTCAAGATCACCACTTCGGCGATGCTGCCCTTGTAGTACAATGAGCGTCCTGTGGCGGTGATGGAATTGTTGACGGCTGCAGGCGGAGCTGCTGCGGCATTCCAGCTGGCATAGTACATCGATCCCGAGCGAGCACCCATTGACGTTACGTTGGCAGGACCTGCAACAACTGGGGTTGTAAGCGTCGTCGGCGTGAATGCCCCACTGGCCACATATCCATTGGTTTTATCGGCACCGGCATGATTCACCTCGGTGGTGATGCGCCCACTGCTGGCATCGAGTGACGCGCCAACGCGCCTGTCAGCATTGAGATCTCCGTTGCCGTTGAAGTAAATCTGAGCGATCAGCACCTGATCATCAAAGCCCGTGGATGAATGGGTAACGCCTGACTCGAAGATCCAGCTCTCACGAGTGGCGTTGGTCGCACCGTTGTAAATGTTCAGAGAGATACGGCCATCGCTGAGATGAACCACGCTCATACCTTCGTCGTCATCACCATGCTTGTAAACGACTTGGTCGGCTGCTGTGTTGACCAGCGGACGGAACACAATGAACATTGCCTTCTGGTCACCGCCCACGATGTCATCCGACTTGTTGCCTTCCAGAGACTGGGTGTAGGCGTCATCAAAGCCAAGGTAGTACTTGCTGTTGTATACCGTACCGGTGGTGTACAGCGTTGGGCGACGCGTTGTTGAGACCGTCTGCTGAAGCGGGATGTCTCCCTTCATAGGCTCCAACGTCCGGATCCGAGCAAGATTGGTCGCCGATCCACCGTCCTCAGCCTTCCAGCCGGTGGCAAGTGAGTTCCACGGTAGCGGGCCATTGGCACCGAACACCACGCGTCCGGTTCCATATCCCTCATCTGCCGCATCGTTGATAAACTTCGCAACATCGAACTTCTCGGTTGCTGTGAAGCTGCCATTGGTGACGCCATAGATGCGACGATAGCCATCGGCCGTGTTGCTGTTATTGTCCCACTCAAAGCGTACGTTGTCAACCGGCGACACGTCCCCGGAACTGCCAACATCGACCATCGCAAACTTGCCTGCGAACGGAATTCGAAGGGTCAGATCGCGGATGGACTTGGCGGTGCTACCCGTAAACTTGAAGAGAATCGAATCTGCTCCTGTACCCGTAAAGGTGATCGTTGCAGGGGGCTCGATATCACAACCGGTGTAGCTCGCAATTCCGGCTGATGACGTTGCTCCACGCAGTGTCAGCGCCTTGTCTATCGTAAGCGTCTGGCTGATTGACGGTGAACCGATGAACCAGAGCGTGGAGCCCGTTCCACCATTGACCTTCGAGTACACCGTCTGCAGTGCACCCGCACCAGCCGTGTTGATACCAAGGTTGTCCCACGTCGAGGTTGACCAGCCAGTACCCCACGTGATGGTTGACGTGGTTCCGTAGACGAAGAAGTTACCCGTGCCAAGCGCAGTCGTTGCCGTAGCGTTGATGGTAATCTGCTTGGTGATGACGGGAGACTCACTGAACGTGCCTGACTGAACCTCAATGGTATTTCCGGCCGCGGCTACGTCGTTTGCCTTCTGAATCGTGCGAAGAGGATTTGTCTGCCGACCATCGCCGGTGATGTCGCTTCCGGTCGTTGCCACGTAGATGGTGCTCGGATAGACAATTACCGTGACGGTGGTTGACTTCTGGCACCCGTTCAGATCTGTGACTGTCAGCAGATACTGTCCGTTGTCATCAGGAGTCGTCGCTGCGATGGTGAACTTCGCTGTGACAGTGCTGCTACCTGTTTCAGTGGAGAAGAGCGGATTTTGCGCCGCAACTCGAGGCCTCGACCATGAGTACACGTACTTTGTCCCAGAAGGACGCTGCGTGCCGCCGGTGATCGTGGCTGTGAACTCGATCGGGCTGCCGGCATTGACCGGACCGTTCTGCGTGAGCGACGTGATGGACACCGCCGTAGGCTGGGAAACGGTAACCGTAAGCGGCAACGAGGCACATGCGTTTACGTCACGGACGAGCATGGTATAGGTGCCCGCTGCCAGACCCGAGAAAACGTTCGATGACTGCCAGGTCGATCCGTTGTTGCGAGAGAACTCCAACGGATTCGTGCCGCCGCTGGCGTTCACAGTGATCTGTCCATCAGATGCGCCAAAGCAGCTGATGTCCTGACCATTGTAGTCGCGCTTTGTGGTGCCGAGGATGATCGTTTGGGCGGGGCCGATGATCTGAACGGAGTTCGTAATAGTGCAGGACTGTGCATCGGTCACGCGAACGCGGAATGTCCCGGCACTCTGGCCAGTGATGTTGGCGGAGGTACCCACAGTTGACCATGAACCGGAGTTCGACTTCTCCCACAGATACGTGTATGGAGGTGTCCCGCCCGCTGCATTAGCGGCGAGTGATCCGTCGGAGCTGTTGGGACAAGAAAGCTGTGCCCCATTGTAGTTCGACGTCACTTGCGGATTCGACGCCACAGGTGTTGGTTCTGTAATGACCCGTGTGGAGACCTTGACTTCGCACGTTGGGGTCACACCTGATGCCACTACGTACACATCATAGGTTCCCGGCGCAAGATTATTGAACGTCGCAGCGGCCTGAGGTCCTGCATCACCAACGGTCGTACTGAGCCTGTCAATGCGATAGGTATAGGTCTGACTTGTGATGACGCCCGTGATCAATCCGCCTGCTGCTGCGCTAACGGTGATAGTACCGTTATTGCTGCCATTACACGTAACGTTGGTGCTGGAGGCCGAGCCCGTGAGAACAGTTGGCTCCATGATCACCTGTGTACCAACAGCGGTTGTACACGCCGGCGATGAACCGGTGGAAAGAGCCACGACGCTTACGGTGTATGTCCCGGCGGTAAGCCCGGCAAAGGTGCTTGATGCCTGTGGTCCGGTGGTTGCACCGCCCGAGCGGGCGATCATGTACTGATACGTGCGCGTTGACGCGTCCGTGTGCGTGCCGCCTGCCGCAGAGCTCACCGTGATGGTGCCGTCGTTGGCGTTGTTACAGGTGATGTTCGTCTTGGCCGTGTTTGCCGTGATGGCCGTTGGGTTCAGGATCACCTGCGTCGATACTGCCGTGGTACATGCCGGTGTTTGGCCGGTAGCAAGTGCAACCACGCTCACCGTGTAGGTGCCGGCAACAAGATTCGTGAAGCTGCCCGATGCCTGAGCCGGTGTGGTCGATCCTCCCGAGCGGGCGATGATGTAATTGTACGTGCGCGTTGACGCATCGGCCTGCGTGCCCCCTGCCGGAGAGGTCACCGTGATGGTGCCGTCATTGGCGTTGTTGCACGTGAAGTTCGTCTTGGCAACCGTGGCTGTGATCGCCGTTGGATTCAGGATCACCTGCGTTGATACTGCCGTGGTACATGCCGGTGTTGAGCCCGTGGCAAGTGCGACAACGCTGACCGTGTACGTTCCATCAACAAGTCCCGTAAACGAGCCTGATGCCTGAGCTGGAGTTGTCGATCCACCCGAGCGGGCGATGATGAACTGGTACGTGCGCGTTGCAGCATCAGCCTGCGTGCCCCCTGCCGGAGAGGTCACCGTGATGGTGCCATCGTTGGCGTTGATGCACGTGAAGTTCGTCTTGGCAACCGTGGCCGTGATGGCCGTTGGGTTCATGATGACCTGTGTTCCGACGGCTGTCGTACAGGCAGGTGTCGAGCCACTCGCAAGAGCAACCACACTCACAGTATAGGTACCGTCGACAAGGCCCGTGAACGACGTCGATGCCTGTGGTCCGGTGGTTGCACCGCCCGAGCGGGCGATCATGTACTGATACGTGCGCGTTGCAGCGTCCGTGTGCGTGCCCCCTGCCGCAGAGCTCACCGTGATGGCGCCGTCATTGGCGTTGTTACAGGTGATGTTCGTCTTGGCCGTGTTTGCCGTGATAGCCGTTGGGTTCAGGATCACCTGCGTCGATACTGCCGTGGTACATGCCGGTGTTGAGCCTGTGGCAAGTGCAACCACGCTCACCGTGTATGTTCCGTCAACAAGCCCCGTGAAGCTGCCCGATGCCTGAGCCGGGGTGGTCGATCCGCCCGAGCGGGCGATGATGTAATTGTACGTGCGCGTTGACGCATCGGCCTGCGTGCCCCCTGCCGGAGAGGACACCGTGATGGTGCCGTCATTGGCGTTGTTGCACGTGAAGTTCGTCTTGGCAACCGTGGCGGTGATCGCCGTTGGATTCAGGATCACCTGCGTTGATACTGCCGTGGTACATGCCGGTGTTGAGCCCGTGGCAAGTGCGACCACGCTCACCGTGTACGTACCGGCGACCAGATTCGTGAAGCTACCTGATGCCTGCGGTCCAGTTGTCGATCCACCCGAGCGGGCGATCATGTACTGGTACGTGCGGGTTGCAGCATCAGCCTGCGTGCCCCCTGCCGGAGAGGTCACCGTGATGGTGCCATCGTTGGCGTTGATGCACGTAAAGTTCGTCTTGGCAACCGTGGCCGTGATGGCCGTTGGGTCAAGAATGTTCTGCGTCGAGACCTTGACTTCGCATGTTGGAGTTATTCCGGTTGCGATAACGTACACGTCATACGTTCCCGCTGGCAATCCGGTGAACGACGCACCTACCTGCGGGCCGGCATCGCCAACCGTGGTACCGAGACGATCGATGCGGTAGGAGTAGGTCTGGGTTGCGCGTTCTGCATGGGTGCCACCGCTGGCCCCCGAAAGGGAGATCGTACCGTCATTGGCACCGGCACAGGTGAAGTTGGTCTTTGCAACGGTTGCTGTGAGGACACTTGGTTCGAGGATCGTCTGCGTTGAGACCTTTACCTCGCATGTAGGGGTGACGCCACTGGCGATCACGTACACATCGTACGTACCCGGAGCAAGATTCGAGAACGATGCAGACGCCTGAGGTCCGGCATCGCCAATGGTTGTGCCGAGCCTATCAATTCGGTATGTGTAGGACTGCGTAGAGCGCTCGGCATGTGTGCCGCCGGAGACGCTTGACAGAGTGATCGTGCCGTTGTTGGCGCCGTTGCATGAGGCATTGGTCTTGGAAACGACGGCAGCTAGTTGAGATGGCTCAAGGATGACCTGCGTTGACACGAGAGATTCACACGTCGGTGTGATACCGTCGCCGGAAACATACACGTCGTAGGTTCCCGGAATGAGATTCGTGAACGAGCCCGACGCCTGCACTGCGCGATCGCCAGTGGTACCGGTCCTCCAGTCGAGACGATAACTATATGTCAGCGTTGCCGTCGATCCGGGCAACAGGCCCCCTGCTGGATTCGTGACTGTGATCGAGCCATTGTTAGCTGCATTACAGCTGATATTGGACTTCGTTACCGTTGCGGTGATCGGTGCTGGTTGACGTACCTCAACCTTTCCAACCATCACTTCGCATGTTGGAGTGACACCGGCAGCGACAACATAACAGTCATAGGTGCCAGCAATGAGATTGAAGAATTTCTCCGACGATTGCGGACCGGCGTCTCCGATCGTACCTGATATGTTATCGATGCGGTAGTTGTACGTCTGCGTTGAGATCACCCCGGTCAAAAGTCCACCAGCTGCATCGAGAATCTTGATGCCACCGTCTGCTCTTCCGTTACATGTGGCGTCAACAGCTGTCGGCGTACCCGTCAGTTGTGTTGGCTCAAGAATGACAGCAGACTTGCGACGCAGGTTGCCCGTGTTCGAAGTAACGGCAACCGTATAGGTGCCGGCAGCAAGGTTTGCAGGATTCTGTTGCGTAGATCTGAATGCAGGAACACCCGTTTGCGTCCAATCATACGTGGCAGGAGTTGGGTTATGTGATCCTGCCCCGGTTAGTGTGGTCGCAATTGATCCTGTTGCCGAACCGAAACACGTTGCATTTGAGGGGGCAAGCGAAATCGAATATGAGCGCACCGAGCACTGACTCAATGCCGGATCAGGGAAATATCCCGGCGTCGAAGTGGCATTGAGATTGGCATACACATTTCTCCATCCTCTGGTGCCGTCATCATACGCCACTGATCCGAGGATGGTATTCAGAATGTCATCCTCGGATGACGAGCCCCACCAGTTACAGGTTGCCAGCGGCAGGTATCCAACACGACCGTTGATGAAGGCCTTGTTGGTGCCGGACTGACTGCCAAAGGCGTTTTCTGTGAAGCTCTGCGTGCCGTATGACGGGTTGTAGATCTGAATGCCGGCAAAGCCCGAACCAGACGCTCCGGAACCCGAAATGAGGTTGCTCGAGAAGACTGCAGAGGTACTACCAACAGTCACCCGATCCCTAATCGAGATACCATTCTGCCGGGAATTGGAGATGGTATTGCCCGTCACCCATGCATCGCGGATCGTATTGCCGGCAAACGACACTCCGTCCGTTGCCGAATTGTCGATGGTATTGTTCGTGACACTAACAGACGAAAGAAGGGACAAACCAGAGATCTGGATGGTTCCTTCGATCAGGTTTTGGTCAATACTAACGTTGCGGCTTCCGTTGCCCGGACCGCACGTGATGGCTCTGATGTACTGTTGTGCTTCGGCCCCGACGGATACGGGACGAGACACCTTACAGCTCCACATGCTGAACGTACCTTCACGGTTGATGACGATCGCTCCGGCTGTTGGCACACTCGTAAGTGCTGCAACTGGGTCAGCCTCGAACCAGCTACTGGTAAGGTCAATAGAGCCGGTGGCATTTGACGTGAAAAGGGTAACTCCCGACGGACGAGAAGAAACATTCAACTTGTTGATCTGACTCTGCGTCAGCGGCGCCAACTTGACACTGCGAAACGCACCGTTTGTTGCCGTAAAGGTGATGGCACCACGAATCGTTGGCCAGTCGCCCACGTAGTCCTTGGCCGAATACGCGTAGTTGTCACCCTGGATGTAGGCATTCTTTGCAATCGTCAGACCCGCCAAGGTTGGGGGAGTCGTGACATCATACTCCATGGGATACAGATAGTACCATGTGTTTGCCGGCGATGCGGCAATGGCCGACTGAATGGTGAAGAACGAGTACCAGTAGTTGTTCGTTCGCACCGGACCATCAACAGTCGACCAGTCGGGAGCGAACCCGATCGCCCCGTTATCAGTATCCGTTTCGTTCTGCATGTATGGGCCATACGCCCCATGACCACGCACGATGTCGCGGATGTAGACATAATCCTGCGTCAGCACACCCGATGATGCACCAAACGAATTGTACTGACCCTGTGTTGCTATGTTGTCAAGCCAGATTGCGTAATAACCAGCCGGTGTATCCTTGAACAGGTTGTACGACACCATGGAATTCTCGTACGTGGTCTTGTTGACATCGCCATTCACCACACGTACGGCGTTACGGCATCCGATGAACTTGTTGTTCGTAACAACAGCATCACCGATCTCACCAGTATTTGCGAGCCCCATTGCGCAGGCTGCGCCGTTGTATGGTGAAAGATAGACTGCCGCAGCGGTGCCAGTTTCAGCAGTGTTACAGTTGACAAACTCATTGTTCTTGATATTCGCAGTCATATAGCCCGTGCCGGAGATCGGTCCATTGTCATAATCATCAAAGGTTGTCTCCAGCACCGTCAGCGACATCAAACCGGTGAAGCCGCACATATTCGGGCTACCGCTTGGTTGCACCCTGATCGCATTGCCAACAGTGACACCTCCGCCGTTGTTAATGTTTCCATCGAACGCACTCGTCAGAACACGCACCTCGAAACCAGCTACGCCGTAATCAAGGGAGATCGTGTTGGATTCGCGAAACTTGCAGTTCGAGATGTTCACATATCGTGATGAGACCACAGGCGCGATTGCCCCAAAAGCAACACCTTCGATCGACACCGTCGATGCACCATAATCAAGACTGGATGTGATTACCGTCTCATCGCCCCATGTGGCAAGCGAAGCACCAGCGTTGGCACCACGAAAAACGACGTCTTTCGCGAAGGCTGCGCCCGTGAAGTTGCCCGGGCCGATATCGATCACGTCGTTATCGTTGGTTGCCGCTGCCCCAATTGCCGACGCAATGGTCAGCTTTGCAGTGGCTTCGGTCAAACCGTCATTTGCGTCAAGACCGTTTGCTCGAACAAAGATGGTCTTCTGTGCAAAAGCATTAGAATGCCACCCCAGCATCACCACTACAGCAATCGTAACGGAGTACAAAAATTTCATCGCAGTCTCCCTCATCAAGAAATGTGTACAGACTCTGCATTTTACGGATTGTGGAGATTCTTACCGGAATACTATCTCGCAATGTTGATAACCCGGCGTGGTTATCCACAGAGCCCCTGTCTTTGTGATAGTATTCCCGCATGACATTCTCAAAAAGAAAAGCCCCCTGAGAGATGATCCCAGGGGGCTTTGATGTTCGATTAATCGGGATGTATCGTCCCGAAGCTGATCAATGACGGACGATAAGCGGAAGCGAGAAGTTAACGTCGCCTGCACCTGTGACATGGATCACATAGGCACCGCTAACAAGATCGCCAACTTCTGCGTTGATCGGCAGAAGGGTTCCGCCTGGCACGTAGTTATCGAAGAGGACCTTGGCCACACGACCCATAGCATCACGCAGAACAACCGAAACGTTGCCGGATGTCGGAACAGCGGCTTCGATCGAGATGCGATCGTCTGCCGGATTTGGCCAGACAGAGATTGGCTCGAATTCTACCGGAGTATCGCCTGCCACAGTGCGCTTGTCAAGACCGTTTTGCGTAGTCTGCGAACCACCGTAATACTTGTTGCGGAGGTAGCAATACGCCGCATCGCGGGTTGATTCGGCTGCATCCTTCAGAATAAGGAGCTCGGCTACGCTTCCTCCAAAGAAGTTTGCACGTCCTGAGGTTGTAACCGAGTTGTTTGTTACTGCCGTTCCTGACCAGCTACCGTAGTATACCGAGCCTGAGCGTGCACCAAGCACAGCAACGTTTGCCGTGTTGATGTTTGCCGGAGTACCAAGCGTTGCTGACGAGAAGGCGCCGGTTCCAACGTAACCGTTGTCCTTGTCTGCTCCGGTGTGAGCGACGTCGGAATTCAGGCGACCTGACTCAAGGTCAAGGGCTGCTCCAACTCGACGCGTTGCATTGTTATCGCCATCACCATTGAAGTACAGCTGTGCGATAACGACGCTATTGTCGAATCCCGTCTCTGTGTGACCGGTGGTTGATGATTCGAAGATCCAGCTTTCACGCTTGTCGGTAGTCGTGCCGTCGTACACATTCATCGAAATGCGTCCATCGGCAAGCTGAACAATGCTCATACCGTTCTTCTCATCACCGTGCTTGTAGATCACTTGATCGTCAGCTGCATCGAGCGGGCGGAACACCAGGAAGATCGTCTTCTTGCTACCACCGTTAATGGCTGTTGACGTATTGGCTTCGAGGTAGCGCATTTCGCCGGCATCGAAGTCCATTGACCAGCGGCCGTTATAGTTGGCTGCTGTAGTGTTGAGTGTAGGACGACGTGAGTTGGAGATAAGGCTCTGCAGCTTGACGTCACCCTTCATTGGCTCAAGCGTCTTGATGCGTGAACCGGCAGTTCCAACACTTCCGTCTTCTGCCTTCCAACCGATCTCAAGGTTATTCCACGTCAGCGGACCGTTATTTCCGTACACAAAGCGTCCGGTACCAACGTTGTCCTCAACATCGTACACAAACTTTGCCACGTCGAACTTTTCGGAACCACCAGAGAAATCACCGTTGGTTACGCCATAGATCCGAGTGTGAGCAGTGAGGCTATTGTTATCGTGGTCCCATTCGAAGCGTACGTTCGTTACTGGATCAACGTTACCACTTGACGTGTTGGAGATCTCGGCAAACTTTCCGGCATTTGGAATACGCAGAACAAGGTCACGCATAGACTTAGCCGTCGAACCGGTGAACTTGAACAGGACAGAGTCGGCTCCTGCTCCCGAGTAGGTGATCGTGGTTGGAGGCTCGATGTCACATCCAGTGTATGTCTGAACAGCTGCGGCCGATGTTGCACCGCGAATAGCAAGCTGCTTGGATACCGTGACGGTCTGACTCCATGAGATGTTACCGATCAGCCACAATGTTGCGCTGCTATTGCTGTTCACCTTGTCAAGCACCGTTGTAATTGCACCGGCACCGGATCCATTAAGACCAAGGTTATCCCATACCGACACCGGCCAGCTTGTTCCCCATGTGATGGCGCTTGTGGTGCCATAGATGAAGTAACGACCGGCACCAAGAGTAGTTGTCGATGTACCATTGATCGTCAGCTGCTTGCTCACCACTGGCGACTCATCAAAAGAGCCCGTCTGAACTTCGATGACGTTCGTAGCCTTCGCTACGTCGATGGCCTTTTGAATGGTCTTAAGCGGATTCACCGAGCGGCCGTCGCCTGTCAAATCGTTACCTGAAGTAGCCACATAGATCGTCGATGGATAGACGATCGGGCGAACTGCCAGGCTTGTTTGACAACCATTGATATCGGTCACGGTAAGGATGTAGTCCGTGTTATGACCATTATCGTCCGGAGTTGTAACAGGGATCGTGAACGTTGTTACCACGTTGCCCGGGTTCACTGTTTCATTTGGAGTTCCCGGCATGTTGGCGGCCGGACGTGGCTTGACCCAACTGTAGGTGTACTTGTTGGAAGTCGTGAATCGTGTACCACCTGTAACCGTAGCCGTAAACGTGATCGGATCGCCAGCATTTACCGGACCATTGGTCACGAGCGAAGTGATCTCAAGTGTTGGTGGGTTTGTGATGGTTACGTCCTGAGGGGCTGAGTTACAGCCATTGACGTCCTGAACCAGCACCGTATATGTTCCTGCACCGAGTCCAGTGAACGTGTAGGTAGGATCTCCACCCGGAGTCAGTCCGCCCCCTGTCAGCCATGATGTACCGCCATTCGACGAATACTTCAACGCACCCGTACCACCTTGGGCCACAACGGTAACCTCTCCATTGGTGGAACCAAAGCAGCTGAGGTCACGTCCGTTGTAGCTCTTCTTTGTGATCGTGAGGATCACTGCCGGAGCAGGAGGGACGATCTCAACCGAACGAGTAACGGCGCAAAGGTTGGCATCTGTCACCGTCACGCGATATGTACCAGCATTCAAACCTGTTACATTCTGTGCTGTTGCATTCGCACCAGACAGCGTCGTCCACGTGCCGCTGACATTCTTCTCCCATTGGTACGTATATGGCGTCGTGCCTCCACCAGGATTCGAAGCGATCGAACCATCGGAGCTGTTTGGACACGTGAGCTGTGCACCCGCATAGTTCGACGTCACGGCTGGCACAGTGGTGAGCAGCGTTGGCTCGGTGATGATCTCCGAAGAGATCTTGATTTCGCACGTCGGCGTTACACCGGCTGCGATCACATAGACGTCGAACGTTCCGGGAGCAAGACCCGTGAACACGTTGGACGTCTGCGCTGCGCGGTTGCCCGGAGCATCGCTAACCTTGACGAGACGATACTGATACGTTTGCGTCTGTTCAGCATGTGTGCCGCCAGAGGCGCTCGTGACCGTTATCGTTCCATTTGCGGCATCCTTACAGAGGACATTTGTCTTTGTGGATGTACCAGTCAACACGGATGGCTCGAAGATCACACGCGTTGCTACTTCCGTTGTACACACCGGATTGACGCCCGAACCGCTTGCAGCAGCGATAACGGACGTCGTGTACGTTCCTGCAGTAAGTCCAGTGAAGGATCCAGTTGAGTTTGTCTGATCATAAGCGCTTCCACCGCCGCCCGTCTTAACTGTGCGGTAGGTGTAAGAGCGCGATGCGGCATCAGAGTGGATACCACCGGCAGTGCTGGAAACCGTGATCGTTCCATCAACGGTGCCGAAGCACGTGATGTTTGTCTTGTTCACGGTTGCCGTGACTGCTGACGGTTCATAGATCACTTGCGTCGATACTTGTGTCGTACAGACCGGGTTGATACCCGAACCAGAGGCTGCGGCGATCACCGAAACCTGATACGTACCTGCATCAAGACCCGTGAATGAACCGGTTGCATTCGTTTGATCAAATGCACTTCCACCTCCGCCGCTCTTCACAGCGCGGTAGGTGTACGTACGTGACGCTGCATCCGTATGGATTCCGCCTGCTGCCGGAGCTGCAGAGATCGTACCGTTTGTGCCGCCGTTACACGAGATGTTCGTCTTGTTCACTGTTGACGTTACCGCCGATGGCTCATAGATGACCTGTGTGGAAACCGTTGTGGTACACACAGGAACACTGCAGCAGATCTCAGCAGCGATCACCGAAACAACGTATGTGCCGGCACCGAGACCAGTGAAGGATCCTGTCGAATTCGTCTGGTCGAAGCTGCCGCCACCGGTGCGAACTGCACGATACGTGTAGGTGCGTGTTGTGGCGTCAACATGCGTACCACCCGCGGCGGGCGTTGCCGTGATCGTACCGTTGGCGCTACCGTTGCATGAGATGTTGGTCTTCGAAATCGTCGACGTTACCGCCGTTGGTTCGTAGATGATCCGCGTTGCAACCTCCGTCGTGCAGACAGGGTTCAAACCAGATCCACTAGCTGCGGCAATCACCGACACCGTGTACGTGCCAGCGCCAAGCCCCGTGAACGAACCTGTTGCGTTTGTCACATCGTAGGCACTACCCCCACCGCCGGTCTTCACCGTGCGATAGGTATAGGCGCGTGTTGGGGCATCATCATGTGTACCACCAGTGGCGGTTGCCGCAGTGATGTTGCCATCCGTGTTGCCATTGCAGGAGATGTTGTTCTTGGTCACAACAGAATTGACAGCCGTTGGGTTGTAGATCACCTGATCACCAAGCGTCACAGCACATGCCGTCTGCGCTGCATCACGAATCTGTACACTGTAGGTGCCGAATGCGAGGTTTGTGAACGAACCCGATGACTGCCATGTACCCGTGTTCAAGCGATACTGATACGTACCGTAACCGCCGGTTGGGCTGCTGACCGTGATCGTTCCGTCGTTTTCGTTGTTCCGTGAGATGTTGACCTTGTTGACTGTAGCACTCAGAACAGCCGGACGCGTGATCACCTGATCGCCAAGCGTTACTGCGCAAGCAGTCTGAGCGGCATCACGAATCTGTACGCTAAACGTTCCTGTGTTGAGGCCCGTAAATGATCCTGACGACTGCCATGCACCAGTGTTCAGGCGATACTCATACGTTCCATATCCACCGACTGGGCTGGTGACCGTGATCGTTCCGTCCGTTGCGCTGTTACAGGTGATGTTTGTCTTGCTGACCGTCGCGTTCAGAGCTGCCGGACGTGTGATCACTTGATCGCCAAGCGTCAGCGCACAGGCCGTCTGTTGTGCGTCGCGCATCTGCACGCTGTAGGTGCCAACGTTCAGGTTCGTGAATGAGGTTGATGTCTGCCATGAACCCGTGTTCAGGCGATATTCATACGTTCCGTATCCGCCGGTTGCACCGCTGACGGTGATTGTTCCGTCGGTTGCGCTGTTACACGTGATGTTGGTCTTGCTTGCCGAAGCACTCAGGGCTGCCGGACGCGTGATCACCTGATCGCCAAGCGTCAGCGCACAGGCTGTCTGTTGCGCGTCGCGCATCTGCACGCTGTAGGTACCAACGTTCAGGTTCGTGAATGATGTTGATGTCTGCCATGAACCCGTGTTCAGGCGATACTCATACGTTCCGTATCCGCCGGTTGCACCGCTGACAGTGATCGTTCCGTCTGTTGCGCTGCTACACGTGATGTTCGTCTTGCTGGACGTGGCGCTCAGAGCTGCCGGACGCGTGATCACCTGATCGCCAAGCGTCACGGCGCATGCCGTCTGAGCGGCATCACGAATCTGCACGCTGAATGTTCCAGTGTTCAGACCCGTAAATGATCCCGACGTCTGCCATGCATTTGTGTTAAGGCGATACTCGTAGGTTCCATATCCGCCTGTTGCACCGGTGACTGTGATCGTTCCGTCTGTTGCGCTGCTACAGGTGATGTTCGTCTTGCTGACCGAAGCATTCAAAACTGCCGGACGCGTGATCACTTGATCGCCAAGCGTCAGCGTACAGGCCGTCTGTGCTGCGTCGCGCATTTGCACGCTGTAGGTACCAACGTTCAGGTTCGTGAATGAGGTTGATGTCTGCCATGAACCCGTGTTCAGGCGATACTCATACGTTCCGTATCCGCCGGTTGCACCGCTGACGGTGATTGTTCCGTCGGTTGCGCTGTTACACGTGATGTTCGTCTTGCTGGATGTAGCGCTCAGAGCTGCCGGTTCGGTAACTGTCTGTGAACCAATCTTCTTTTCGCATGTCGGCGTGATTCCGCTGGCCGAAACATACACATCGTACGTACCCGGCATGAGCCCCGTGAATGATGCCGAACTCTGCGGTCCAACATCTCCGGTAGAGCCGCCGGCCCTATCGATTCGATACGAATACGCTTGCGATGTGATGACACCCGGGATCAGTCCACCGGCCGCATTTGAAACCGTAATGGTTCCGTCGTTCGCAGCATTGCACGTAACGTTGGTCTTAGCTGATGTGCCTGAAAGCTCTGTTGGTTCCAGGATCGTGGCAGACTTGCTGCGTGAGTTCTCGCTGGCTGTTGTCACCGTGACGCTGTACGTACCTGCTGCTAGCCCCGTCGCATTCAGCGTCGTGGCACCATTGGTCCACGAGTACGTTGCACCCGTTGTCGTACCACCGAGCGTGTTGGTGATCGAGCCTGTTGATGTTCCAAAACACGTGGCATTGGAAGGGGCAAGCGTGATCGTGAAAGCACGAACAGAACATCCCGTGTTGCCGGGGAAGTTCAGGTTCGCTCCGACCCCACCGAGGTTAGTCGATTCACGACGCCATCCGTTCGAACCGTCATCAAGGATAAGTCCACCCGTGACGCTGGCCTCAATAACATCTTGAGACTTCGAACCCCACCAGTTACAGGTTGCCGTAGGCGTATAACCTGAACGGTTATTGATGAACGGCTTGTTGCTGCCATCCTGGGGATGCAAGAGGTTATTTGAGTATTGCTGATTTCCAAAGGAGGTGCTTGAAATGAAGACTGCTGCATAGCCGCTTCCGGACTTGCCGGAACCGGTGATCTCGCAATTGTCGATGATTGCAGTGGACCCATTGCCGACCGTCACACGGTCGCGAATTCCGATGCCGTGCTGGCGCGAGTCAATGATATCGCAGCTACCGACCCATAGTGTGTTGATCGTGTTGCCGGTGAAAGAAATACCGTCGATGCCGGCATTGGAGATGGTACTGTTTCTGACCTTCACATCCGACAGCAAGCTCATACCCGAGAACTGCAGCGTACCTTCAAAAAGGTTGTTGCCCGTGGCTCCGATGTTGACGTTGCGGCAGGCATTGCCGGCGGCAAAGGTCAGTGCACGAATGAAGGGGGCTGATCCCGACGTCGGACGAGCCACCTTTGTGCCGTTGATCGTCAGGTCTCCGCTCTTCCCGATATGAATGGCACCATTGACCGGGACGGCAGACACGCCAGCCGTTGGATCAACTGCAATGAGACAGTTCGTGATGGTGGTGCTACCGGTAGCGCTTGATGCCACGAGCTGGGTTGCCGTAGAGCTGGTAACCTTCATACCGACAAGCGAGAAGTTCACGGCACCAATTGAAACCGTGATCGTACCGTTGAGCGTCGTCCATGGCGTGGCGCGCGCATAATCTGTGGTTGTACTCGATTGAATCGTAAGGCTCTTGCCAACCGAGATGTTTTCCGTGAATGTAAGGTTGGTTTCAACCGTGACCGTGCCATCTGCGGCAACGGCGGTCACACCATCCTGAATGCGGAAATAACTGTTCGAGCTTCCGGTAATCGTGACCGGTCCGCTCATGGTGCATGAACCGCCGGCCGGAACAAATCCGATGCCAGCACCGTTATTGTCTACGCCACCATAGTTGTATGGTCCTGCCTGAATTGCACCGCTAAGAAGCCCCATTACCGTCGATGCAGGAGTATTGATGCCGTATGCGTTACACCCTGCGGAAAGCATTCCGGTTCCGTCATTCTTGATGGCGAAGCCACCAATTCCGCTAAAGAGGTTTGTCTCTACGCTGATCGTCTTGCCGGCCAAGGAGCCGGAGATCACAACACCATTCGTGGTTGTTGCGCCCGATACGATGTTGTTTGTTGCACGAAGCGAGCCCGTTGTGGTAAGGCCGGCTGCGTCGATCTTGATCGCCGCCTCAGCAGAGGAACCGCCGGTGTTGACGCGCGTAAGTTCATTCGACGTGATGACCACATTCTCGTGATTACCAGAAACAGTGACTGCCGACGAGGTATAATCCTCGAAGGTGGTCTCCGTCAGGAAGAGCGTCGTGAGTCCATTGGCGATAATGGCGTTTGCCACTGCCCCGCCGTTGTTTCCATCGAACTGACATCCAGAGATTGAGAGCTCCTCCCAGCCAAGGCCACTTGTATTGATGGCGTTGGCAGCCGAGAACTTACAGTTCGAGAGGACCACGTTGGCGGCCGCGCTGGCACCATTGATGGTGCTCCCGGCGCCAAACGTCACACCGTCAACCACTAGGTCGGCGTCGGCCGCCCCGAGTGTGATCGGCGTGTTGAGCACCGTTGCGGCACCCCAGTTGGCGAAGGCCGCACCGGCATTGGCACCGTTGATGGTCAGCGGCACGTTCGTGGTGGCTCCGTCAAAGTTACCCGCACCAATATCCAGCGTCGTTACGCCGGCTACGGCAAGGGCTCCATTCGCCCCCCCGATGGTCAACTTGGCGGTAGCCTCCGTCAGACCATTGTTGGCGTTATTGCCGCCGTCCGCCGCGGAACGCACAAATACCGTGACCTGAGCGTTGGAGACTATCGCTCCAATGGCTATCAGCACGGCCAGAAAAAGTGTCCGGATTCCTCTCATGGGATCCCCTCGATGAATTTTGAAACCGCAGTTCGTTTGTCACGTTTACGAGCGATATGCAGCACAACCCTATCCATGAATAGTTAGGACTATGCGTCATAATCGCGGCAATCTACACAATTGATGTGGAAAATTTCGCAATTTCGATGCTCAATTGTTTTTATTATCTGTCAATATAAGTATTTACACGTAGTTTTTGAAAATGGTTTCATCCGAGTATTCTCAAAGATCCTCAGCGCATCACGTGAATTACGATCGCACTCTTGAAAGTTCGCACCCTTCGACTTTCGAAACGCAATTCCGCAACATATACTCGTAAAGAAAACACCCGCAGATGATTTCCATCTGCGGGTGTTGCTTTATCCTTCATCAGATAGGGGGCGTATTAGCACCCCCAGGGGTCAGGTATTAGTGACGGACAATGAACGTCTTGGACAGATCCAGGTTGTTCGCACCAATCACCCGAATGGCGTATGTACCGTTTGCAAACTTGCTCACGTCT
>VEQR01000186.1 GCA_018883125.1 Candidatus Kapaibacterium sp. | reverse complement strand
AAATGTGTAGAAGAGACAGAGAACACCCGACGGTGCATACAGCATGACGCGAGCTCGGAAGTTCTTGACGGTGTCAAGGCCCGAATTCTGGAACACCGCTTCAACAGGGATTTGAGTTGTGTTTGGGTACTTGAAACGGCGCGGAGCGTCGTTGTTCTGTGGCGAACGAATCTGACGAGTCGACACGTCACGCTGCACAGCGATCGTAAATGCCTTCGAGTATTCGTCTGGACACGCTGAACCAGGCGCAGCTGGTGCGCGAACAAGCAGGGCATACTCACCACCAATAGCATTGGTCGTATTGAGAGCATTCCCCGGACCAGCAAGACGGCCCGTTGCCGTTGGAGGGTTGATATTGAAAATACCAGCAGTCGGCGCTACAAATGTCCAGTTGGCAGAGTACACAGTATCTGTGCTCGGCAATGGACCGAAAATCCGGTACTGCAGCTGCGTCGACTGACCTGCCTGCGAAGCACGCACAGCGATCATTGGGGCTGGGCGGTTTGCCGAAAGTCCGTCATAGATGTTACCCTTCACGAGGATAGCAGAGCTGTCTGGTGTGTCGTTCGGGAACGACGTACCGGCAAATGACCCAAGGATATCAACATCGTGGTCTTCGCAGTCTGGATAGTTGAAATCCAATAGCTGGCACGGGTCGGTCGGGCACGGCATACCGCCGTAATAACTGGCGGTCATGATGCGCATGCGTGTGCGGCCGATCCTGGTATCGCATGGGAGGTTCATCGTGAACGTAGCGGTCGATCCTCCGTTGAGAATACACACTAAGCGCTCCGTCGGAGCGAACAGACCATCCTGGTTGACGTCCAACCATACGGAATAGCTGACGCCGAAGAAGGCCGTTCCCATCTGAATCGTGACGTTGACGTTGGCACCACGCGGGATTGGAGCACCCGAACTGGTGAGGTACTCATACCCGCCCGCACCTACGCCCGATGTGCGGGAATAGTTATTCCCGATCGTAACGCCGCTGATGAACGTCGTTCCTGTCCACGCCTGGGCTGGCTGCGTGGGCCTGCAGTACTGGGCATAGAGCTCTCCGCTCGATGCCATCAGCACCAAAAGAATCATTGCCTTAACGGCAACAGAGTAAAATCGGAACATGGGTCACCCCAAAAAGATGAAAGTTTTGATTGTTCTCAGATTCAGACTCATCGACGGCGGTAGAGCCCCCTCAAAGTGGCCTTACTTGGCCAAAAAACGAGGAGCCTCTATGCACGTTCGAGTAACATACGACACCATGGCAACATTGTCAAATGGTTCGTGTGAAAAAGTTTTCTCCATCTTCATGATTTTGATTTCCGCTGTTTCTGGGCTCCTGTTTTCGAGTTCTGCTTGCCCGTCAGAACCACGGCATTTTTCGGCAGCAAAAGATTGCAGCTGGTTTGGCTCCTGTACGAGCTGCCACAATACGGCTCGACTTTTCGCACTTTGTCGCCAAGTTTTACCATAAAAGACGATGCTGCGGAGGGGTCCACAGGAACAACTTTGAGGTGTTCGGCAACGTTCTTCCCTAGGGTGTATGTTGTTGCCTTGCCTTGATTTACTGCAGTAATGAACGTTACCGTCGGTTCTTCCTTGCTTCCGCTACGCTTTACCGAGACAAGTCCTCTTGTGTCGTATTGCGACACGAAACCGCTCACAGCCGGGCTGACTGGTCGGAAGTTCCCGTCTCCATTTCCGAACAACACAAGCCCCTTACCCGCATCGTAGCGAATGATATCGCCCTCTGCACCGTACATATTGCCCACGATGATCATATCAATGGCATTGTCATCATTAAGATCCATGGTCTCGATTCCCATTA
>VEQR01000185.1 GCA_018883125.1 Candidatus Kapaibacterium sp. | reverse complement strand
TCAGCAGTTCGCGAGCAAGCAGCAGGCGGTCGCGCAGGTACGTCAGGTACGAGTGTATCCCCAGCTCCCACGTATCGCGGAAGGCCTTGATCATCTCGGGTTCTTGCGTCAGGTCTTCGTCTTTGCCGTCCTTCACATCCCGCTTATTCACAAACGGCTGGAAGTTGCTGCCGTACTTGATGCCATACGGTGGGTCGATATAGATCATCTGCACCTGTCCGGCCATACTCTCCTTCTGCAGCAGCGAGTTCATCACCAGCAGTGAGTCGCCGGCAATCAGGCGGTTGCTCCAGCCGCGGTCGTGCTTGTAAAAGCTGATCGCCTCGGACAGCTTCAGGTTCTCGAAGGGGGCATTGAACAACCCCATCTGCATCAGGTCCGACATGCTGCTAGCCCCCTTCACCTGCTTCTGCAGTGCCGAAAGGATGCTTGCCGGGTCGATGCGCTCGTGCACGTGCAGCGACACCGTGTCCACCTCGAAGGATGTCCGCTCTGCCTTGCCGGTCCAGTTCAGATATGGCTCCTGCATGCGCTTTAGCGTTGCAAGCGCCTCGCGCATGGCCTGCACATCGTCGGATGCCAAGGCATCGTCGATGATCTTCTCTACCGCCGCGCGGGCACTATCGAACTGCAGCGCCGGATCGATGTGAGGATCGTAGGCCCACTCCTTCGGCGGTGACGGCGGGTCGGCGGCCGAATCCACGAGGCCAACCTCAGGGATGTTTTTGCGCTTTTGCTCGTCGTGACGATAGGAGATGATCTGGGTGTCGGACGAGGTCTTCGAGTTCGGTGTTTTCTTTGCCATGGTGTCAATATCGTTACGGTTACAGTCCGGACAACGTGTGAATCAGCCTCGTATCGATCTTCGTGATTTCTTATCCACACGTTCAAGGTACCTTTTAACAATCGGGTAGGATGGAAATCCTTCGTGTGGGAGTAAATCAGGATCAAGATGAAGTTGCCAGTCGAAGTAGTCACCGAGATCGTCGACAAGAGATCGTCGATTATCAGGTCCGTCATACACAGCAGTGCGTCTCACAGCATCCCCAACGGGCAACATTCCATCGGGAATGAGATAAACAGAGCGACTGGGTTCCGGATTGCATATCGCTTGATCGAGTTCAAGCGCAATGAGTGCCGACGACAGCGCCAGCTTTTCCGCTTTCTTCAGCCGGGGCTCCCCCTGATTCGCGAGTTTCATTTCAATTTGGGCAAGTTGTTTTCGCCGACGTTGCTTGAATCGTGGATCATGCATTGCAAGAATTGGATCTGTCTCAACCAGAATCGTGTCAAGTTCACTCCACGTGCCGCTCGTGGCTCGTCCGACGAATGCTACGTGCGCCCCTACTCGCTCTTGAAGGATGCGCACGACGGTCTGCATCTTCGTTGCCCTATTGCCGTGGTGGAGCATTGTTTCAGGCTCAACTCCCAAAAGCCTTTCTGCGAAGCGGTCCGCTTCGCGATAGAGGACTGGATTGTCAGACACGTCTTCAACCTCTGGCATTGGACTCGGCTTTGCACCGTCAAGGAATGGTCGTAAGCCCCTTGGCCATCCAAATGGTGCGTCGATGCCTACGACATGTCGCGCGGGTAAAAGAGTGTTGAAGAACCAATCGAAGATCGTCTGATCTAGCACAGAGGGATGCAACGTCACACCCGTTAGTTCTCTTGGGGCTCTTCGGGATGGGATATCCCAGATCAGGCCCAAATCATCATACTTCAGCGTCGCAACAGCATCCACATCAGTTCGCTTTTTCGGAGTCCAGATTCCCCCATGGAACCCGACGTATGTTGTACTATGCCAGCGCATCAATATCCCCTCTCAAATATGCTCAATCACTTTCCGCGCAATGTA
>VEQR01000096.1 GCA_018883125.1 Candidatus Kapaibacterium sp. | reverse complement strand
GGAGGTTGGTAACAGCCAGCGTGTGCGGAATGATTGCCACTTTCAGGCGCTCGGCTTCGAGCTCGGCAACGGTAAGGGAGATTCCATCGATGGTGATGGAGCCCATAGGGATGAGAAGGCGGCGGTAAGCGGGCGCAAAGTGTACCCACATTTCCCACACGGAGCCGTCATCGATGATGGCATCTATGGTTCCGGTTGTGTCGACATGACCCTGCACGAGGTGACCGCCGAGACGATCTCCGAGGCGGAGTGCACGCTCGAGGTTCACGGTGGTTCCAACATCAAGGGAGCCGATGGTAGTCTTCTTGAGTGTTTCGGCGATAACGTCGGCCGAGAACGATATGGCGTCGAGGTCGACCACCGTGAGGCAGACGCCGTTGACGGCGATGCTGTGGTCGACTGCCGCATCGCTGAGTACGAGATGGGCTTCAACTACGAGTCTGCGTCCGGTGGCAGTTGGTGTGGAGGCAATGATGCGCCCCGTCTCCTCGACAAGTCCCGTGAACATGGATCAGCGTCCTCTGATGAATGACCGCACGAGTTCGATGTAGGCATCCTCTCCCATGGTCGATGGAATGGAGCTATGCCCAGCCCCCTCAATGCGACGGAAGATCTTCGGCTGCGGTGCTGCTGCGGCAAGGGGCTCGCCATTGCGCTCTATGCCGATGAAGACGTCGTCGGTTCCATGGAGCAGCAGGATGGGAGCGGCGATCCTGCGAATGTTCTCGAGGTTGTTGAAAGCCCCCTTCATCAGGTAGCCGCCCGGCACATTGAGGAGTGTGCCGCTTTGGATGATCGCTTCGCTTGAGGCAAAGATCGCCTCCGTGATTACGGCCTTGGGTCTATGCAGCGTCGAGGCGGCATAGAGGCACGGATAGCCGCCAAGCGAGAATCCGTAGTCAACGATCTGCGTGGTGTCAACATCGGGCCGCGATTTCAAATATGCTAACGCTGCTGAAACATCCGACTGCAAGCCTTCCTCGGAACTCGAGCCCGTGCTGCGCCCGAACCCTCGGTAGTCGTAAATGAACACGTCGAATCCGGCCTTGTAGAGAAGCTCCACGCGGTCCCAGTATTCTTGCAGATTGTGCTTGTTCCCGTGATTGTAAAAAACGGTAGGATGTGGATCGATGCGCAAGGAATCGGGCTGACGAACAAAGTACCCATACAGGGTCTCACTACCGGAGCGAAGTGTTACCTCTGTACGATGCTCTGCGGGTATGACTGAGGTCGATAGATCGTATGTATCAAGCGCCATGGTGTTGAACAGAAAACTGTCCATACTGCACCCGCCAAGGACCGCAGCAATGATGACTGAGATGAGAATTCGAATGATCATAGCGACAACATGCCTCCCAGATAGATCCCGAATGAGCCGGTGCCGCCGATTGATGACGCACCTTCAAAGACGCCATGCTCGGTGGCGGTAGTACTAGCCTGCCAGATGGTCTCAACCTGCAGGCGCATCCGATTGCTAACAGGGAACTGGTAGCCAACAAAGGGGCTGATGAAGGTTGTCATGGGGTCGGGCTGAATCGTTGCGTGAGTGCCGGCATAGATCAGCGACTGCTCACCAAGTGACCATGAGGCATTGGCGGTAAGATTCGGATAAATCCGGGCAGGCGCTGAGCGAGCCAGACTCGCAAAACCGATCAGTTGCGCACCAAGCGTCACTTCCGGAACAAGCCCATCCTGTGGGATTGCGCGCATGCTTGCACCAAGGTCAATCCCTGCAACACCAAACACCGCCATGAGAAGGTGAGCTCGCCCCTGAACGGTAACGTTCTCGGTAAGGCCGTAGGCATATCCTGCTGTGAGATACGGGACGACGCCGGTTGGCGATGTGTTCGGGACAACGGCACCTCCGATTGAGGCGGTGATGGCGTCGGTTCCGTGATTCAGAACGCGGACGGGTGCAACGGCAGAACATCCACTTAGGATGGCACCGGCAATGGTCACTGGCAACAGCCAAGGCAGACGTGCTGTTATCCAGGTAGTGAAGGTCATGGGATGATTCATAGTGGGACAAATCTACCACTCAGTGCGGCGCTGAATATCGATTGCCTACTTTGTCACCTCAGGCAGGGTGGAGATTTCGTAACATCGCGGCATCGATGGTGAATGTTTCCTGACGGTAAATCAAGCGAATGTAATGGCACAATGGGTCGTATCTCCAGAAGCAAGAGAACTGCTTTCGGCAATGCAAGCAGAACGGTCGGCACTGGCCATCGTTGCGCTTCCCGATGAGCTGACGATCGTCATTGTTCCGACGGTTGCTCAGCGACCGAGACTTCTCCGTGCATGGCTTAGGGAACATCCCCAGCGTCCGGCGCCCGTGGTGATGACGATGGCGCAGTTCATCAAGCGGTATGGTCAGCAGGTAATGTCGGCTGGACCCCGCATTCTGCATGAGTCGGCGGTGGATGTGCTTCTGCGCGAGGCCGGACGTGAGTATCCCGCAGTGATGGCGCTGGGCGTGCAGGCTGAGAAACTTGTGCGGTGGTCGCAGCAGGAGGCAGATCCCGAGTCAGTAGAACGCCTCGCTTCGCAGATCGGACATCACACGCGCAAGGGGCGTCTGCTCTCTGAACTTTCCGAGGTATGGCAACGGCTGCACGAGATCTATGGCTCGCGCGGATGTGACCGAGGCATGTATGCACGGCTTCTGGTGGATCGATTGAAAGGGTCCCCAAGCGCCCCCTTCATAACGCCTGATGGGCGAGCAATCACGCGACTAGTGATGATTGATACACACGGTGTTACACCTGTTGACCGACGGCTTCTCGATCAGCTTGTTCTGCATGGATGGGATGTGGGCGTTCGCTTCTGCAGCGAACCGCCGCCGATGGCGGAACTTCCGTCAAGCACTACGCCGTCGGATATTCTCTGGTTTGTTGCACAGGGTTGGCAGGCAGGGGGCGAACAGTCGCAGGCAAAGCCAGCCGCGACACAGTGGGCCGTTCTCCCGTCACGCATTGATGAAGTCCGGTCAGCCCTAGCCATGGTCCGTGCGGATGTTGCCTCCGGGATCCCTCTCGGACGCACGGCGCTCTGCATTGCCGGCTCGAGTGCGTATCGACGTTTGCTGGTGCAGGAAGCAGAGCGAATGGGGGTTCCCATCACCGCAACGGCACAGCGCGCACTTTCGACAACGCGTATCGCATCGGCGGTGAATGCCGTATGCCGCGTGCTTACCGGACGCTGGCAGCGTATCGACGTGGAGCGGATGTTCAGCGATCCCTTGCTTGAGCGCTTTCGTTCACGGGGCGGAACAGACCTTGTAGACATTGCCCGACGCGATAGAATACGCGGCGGAGAGGGCATCGATGAATGGCTCGATCGACTTGCATGGGGCGAGCAGGCCACACGTCTGGCCCGGCAGCGTGCCGAAGAGACTGGTGCCGATGACGTGTGGGCACGAGGACGCAGCATCCGCGAGTATGTGCGTGCACAGGACGTGATGAAGCGCCTCGCCACACTGCTGTATTCCGATCCGTCGGCATCAGTGAGTGTAAAAACATTTACGACACTTATTGGGCAGACTATCCTTGATGAGATGGGGCTTGTAGACGTCCTCGATGATGCAATCGCACCTGCCGCGAGCGGCGTTGCTTCCAATGCGGAATCGGAGCTCCGCGCCGTAACGGCGCTGAAGGACGTGCTTGAATTCTATCGAGGAGTTGCCGAAGACCACGATCTGGACGACGTGCCGCTCGGCGAGCATGTGGCACGCTGGTGGACAATGGTGGAAGCAACCGCCATCGAGGACAACTCTCCGAAGCGAGGAGTTCCGGTGCTGAGTCCGGCAGAGCTTCGCTCGGCCGACGTCGAGCATGTTATTGTTCTCGGCTTTGTGGAAGGTGAGTTCCCGCGCTCCAGTAGTCATCTGCTGGATGACGAGATCATTCCCGATGTGCTGCGCCGGCTGAGCGTGGAAGCCATGGCGGACATCCTATCAGCGGCCGATGGCAGACGCCTTACGCTGCTGCGTCCAAAGCGCGTTGATGATTCCCTCACGATCGCATCGTCGCTTCGCATCATGCTGCCTGCCGACCAAGAAGTGGAGTTGCCGCCGCAGATGCTTCCGCTACAGCATTCTTCCGCTCAGCCCGTGGAGTTTGCGTATCGTCGTTCGCAATCGGTGGTTGCGGGGTTGGCATTGCCTGCCCATGCAAGCCCCCTGTACCAAGAAGAGCGAGACAGACGCATGAGTGCGTCGCGTCTTGACGAGATGCAAAAGTGTCCGTACCGCTACTTTGCCACAAAGGTGCTACGACTTGACACGAGCGTAAGTGACGATGCACGACTAACACCCCTGGAACGTGGCAATGTGCTGCACGAGCTGATTGCCACCTTCTTCCAGCGGGTGCGCCCCGCAGTGGAGCTTGAGGAGGTTACGGTAAAGGAGTTGCTGGAACGCAGAGTGATTCTTCAACGCGCAAGCAGCGAGAAGTACTGGCAGATGCTGTGTGATCTGGTTGATGAGTATGCCGAGCGTTACGCTTGGACGCACACATTTGCGCAAGTCGAACGTCAGGCCCTAGTGGGTTCGGCCGCCATGCCCGGACTGCTCCGTCGATGGCTTGAGCTCGAGATTGCCTATCAGGAAGAGACCGGTCATGCACCAGCGTTGTTCGAGATCGTTCTCAATGAAGACATCACTATTGAGATCGACGGCAGAACCACCATACTTCCGATCACGGCCAGGATCGATCGCATTGATGTAGCACCCGATGGAATGGGCGTGTCCTTTGTTGTGGGGGATTACAAGCCACGTGCCAGCAGCGGCTACACTACACAACGGATCCTGAATGGTGAGCTGTCGCAGATGCCGATCTATCTGCGGGCAACATCTGAATGGCTGACGCGTCACAACGTGCCGAACGAGCCCCTTGCTGCCATGTATCGATCTTTCGGAACAACCATCCACGAGACCGATGACCCACGGGTGCAGATGGTGCTGTATTCGCCGTCGGTTAAGCATTGGAAACAGTTTGTATCGATCAAGCAGTCACAGAGACCTAAAGTATTTGAGAATATTCTCGAATTGCCCTTGCAGCAGCAGGTGGATGCATCTCTCGTGTATGCTGATGCACTGGCGGAATCGATCCGAGCAGGCACATTCCCGGTTCATCCAACGGGAAAAGCCTGCGAACACTGTCGAATGAATGAGCTGTGTCGAGTTGATGAATGGGGCATAGGTGGAGTAATACCAAAGGAGAACTGAGCATGAAACGACCACGCATCACTGCACTTCCTGCTAGTAAGCTACGCTGGACATGCCCACCAAAGTTGTTGCCGTTTACCAGCAGTACAAAGCAGCTTCGCCCCCTGCAGAAGATCGTGGGTCAGGACCGGGCTATTGAGGCCCTGCAGATGGGTGCTCGCATTCGCAGCCAGGGCTACAACATCTGGGCCTCGGGCGTAGTGGGAACCGGACGCATGACCACCGTGCGACAGATCCTTGACGAGGTGAAGGCCGAACGTCCAACGCTGTACGACTTCGCGTACGTGCACAACTTTAAGCATCCAGAGCAGCCCGTGCTTCTGCGCTTTTCGGCCGGCGAGGGTCGAATCTTCCGTCGCATGATGGACGAGTGCATTGCCGTGATCCGTCGGCGCATTCCGCAGCTCTTCGAGGAGGAGCAGTTTCAGTCGACGCGGAAAAAGATCATTCAGGATTTTCAAGACAAGGAAAAGCACGTCCTGTCGGAGTTCGATCAGAAGATCCGTCCGACGGGGTTCGTTGTTGGTCAGCTGCAGGATGAATCCGGAACGCGTCCGGAGGTCTTCCCGGTGATCGATGGCAAGCCGGTGACCATTGACGATATCGATGAGCTTGTTTCAGGGGGCAAGCTTACGCAGCTGCAGGCCGATGCGATTGCCAGTTCCTATGGTACGTATCAAGAAGAGCTGGCAGAAATCGGACGTCGGTCCCTGCGTGTGCTTACGGACTTTCGTCGCGAGATATCGCAGTTCGACAAAGCCGCTGTAGGGATTCTTCTTCGTTCGGTGTTCGAGGAAATGCTGCAGAGTTTTCCGCGGGACCGTGTGAAGACCTTCATTGAAGGGGTCACGGACTTTGTCCTCGACAACGTCGATGAATATGTCCGGGTTTACCGGGCCAGGGAGGCAGGCGTCACCGATGAATCCATTGAAGAGAGCGCCCGCATCCTTGAACGGATGACAACGGTGAACCTCATCGTCGATAACTACGAGACCGCCACGGCGCCGGTGATCGTTGAGACAGCTCCAACATACACGTCGCTCTTTGGCAGTATCGAAAAGCGCATGGATGCGCGCGGTTTCATTCAGAGCGACTTCACGCACATCCGATCCGGGTCTCTCTTACGAGCCGACGGTGGATTTGTGGTCATGAACGCCATCGACGTGCTCAGTGACATGGCCGTGTGGACATCACTTAAGCGTGTGATGCTCTATGGTCGCATCGAGATCCAGGCCGGAGACTCGCAGATGGCCATCACGACCATCAAGCCCGATCATATCAATGTTGATGTTAAGGTGATCCTCCTCGGAGACCCTGCCGTCTATCTGGCATTATGGGCAGCCGATGAGGACTTTCATAAGATGTTCAAGGTGCACGCCGAGTTCGAGGCCGATGCGCCCCGTTCCACCGAAATGATCCGCAATTACTGCGCATTTCTGTCGCACCTAGCCAGCGAAGAAAACCTTCTGCATTGTAACCGCGCAGGAGCTGCTGCCATCATTGAGTGGGCTGTGGCCTTCACCGATTCGCAGGATAAGGTGTCGCTGCAGTTCAGCTATGTTGCCGACCTTCATCGCGAGGCGTCGCACTTTGCTCGCGCCAAGCGCTCGACACTCGTGCGCAGGGAGCACGTGCAGCACGCCCTTGATATGCGTCACAAGCGCAGTGCCAAGGCAGACGAGGTCATTCGCGAGAACATTCTCAAGGGTCTGCTACTGATCGATGTGAAGGGGGCTCGCGTGGGGCAGATCAACGGTCTTACCGTGTACAGCTCCGGCATCGTATCCTTTGGAAAGCCTGCCCGCATCACCGCAACCGTCAGTGCCGGCAATGCCGGTATCATCAATATCGAGCGCGAAGTTCAGATGAGTGGCTCGATCCACTCAAAGGGCGTGCTCATCCTTTCCGGACTCCTGCGGTCACTCTTCTCTCGTGCGCAACCGATCTCCTTCACCGCCAGCATTGCCTTTGAGCAGTCCTATGGCGGCGTTGATGGAGACAGCGCATCGGCTGCTGAGATCATCGCTCTGCTGAGTGCCATCTCCAATATCCCCATCCGACAGGATATTGCCATCACCGGCTCGATCAACCAGAAGGGAGACATTCAACCCGTTGGTGGCATCAACGAAAAGGTCACCGGCTTCTACGAGATTTGTCGCGATAAGGGGCTTACCGGCACCCAGGGCGTGGTGCTCCCGAAACAGAACGTGCGCGACCTTATGCTCTCCCAAGAGATCATCGACGCCGTCGAAAAGGGCACATTCGCCATCTATGCCATTGAGCGTCTCGAAGAGGCCATCGAACTTCTCATGGACACACCCGCCGGCCACCGACGTCGCGACAGCACATTCCCGCCCGACAGCGTCTTTGCCAAGGTGCAGGCAAATCTGAGTGTGCTGCACGCAGCAAGCAGAACGGGGACGCCTTTGGCGTGAGGGACGCCTTGCGGCGGGACGCTGCGCGGGAAGCCGCTGCGCGGCGGGAAGCTGCGCGGGAAGCCGCTGCGCGGCGGGAAGCTGCGCGGGAAGCCTTGCGGCGGGACGCTTGCGCGGGAAGCCTTGCGGCGTGGGGGACCTTCGGTGCGAGACGGCTCTTCGCATAATTGCCCATGGCTTTAGCCATGGGATGAGAGGGAAAGGCCCCATAACAAAGAGGCATACATTGGATTGCCGCACCCTTCATATCCCTGGGCTGAAGCCAAGGGCAGTTGTGCGTGTCACTCGTCACTTGTCACGCTTGCGGCGGGAAGCCTTGCGGTGGGACGCTTGCGCGGGAAGCCGCTGCGCGGCGGGACGGCTCTTCGCATAATTGCCCATGGCTTTAGCC
>VEQR01000023.1 GCA_018883125.1 Candidatus Kapaibacterium sp. | reverse complement strand
GACGATCGTATTCCAGTGCTTCTTATTCATGTGGTAGCCCGGCACAACGCACGGGTACTGTTCGCGTAGTTCGATGGCATGCTCGGGGTTGCATTTGACGTTGAATTGCTGCGTGGGACTATCGAGCGGAACGAGGCAGAATATCTTCCCGCCGACTTTGAACACAATTACGTCGGGTCCGAATGGGAATGTTTGCTCTGCGCCTTCCAAGGATAGGCAGTGATCACAGATGTCGATGATATCCATAGCTGGAGAAATGAAAAGCCCCATGAACGATGAGCTCATGGGGCTTTGCAGAGAATCGTGCGTGGGATTTACTTGCCGCTCGGCTGGGCTGCCTTGACAGCGTCCTTGAGAGCCGTTACGATGTTGTTGAATGTGTCTGCCTCGGCACCCTTGAGGCTGCCGCGCTGCATCAGCGTGAAGAGGTTTTGAACCTGATCGCCGCGCATTTCCAGCGTCAACGCATCGTCGTCCTTCTTGCTCGCCTTTGTTGCAGCGTCAATTGCATCCGTAAGAACCTTGCGGGTATCTAGGAATGCTTCCACCTCGCCGCCGCGAATCTCGATTCCACCAAGGAACTGAACAACGCCCTTGACTTCGGCGAGCTTCATCTTTGGCTTGATGACCGTAGGTGCTTGAGCAGCTGGTGTGAGGCTGCCTTGTGCAGAGGCATCAACGCTTGCGAACAGCGTGCCGGCAACCAGTGCGATAATTGCGAAGATCTTCATTGTACTCGTGTGATAATTGTGAGAAAAACTGTGCAAATCTACGTCACTTTTTGGAAGGTTTCCACCCGGTCACCGCCTCGTTCAGCGACTTCCCAAGATCCTTGATTGTGGTGGAGTCGGCACTCTTGTTGTCCATACGCGTCAGAAGAACGGAAAGAGCAAATAGCTGACTGCCGCGCATTTCTACCGTCAGGGCGTCATCGTCCGACTTCTTGGCCGACGTTGCCTTGTCGAGTGAGCTCGTGAGGACGTTCCGAAGATCGAGATACGAATCGAGTTCGGTCATCCGAATCTCGACGGTAGGCAAAAGGGCAACAGCAGTCTTGATCTGACCGACCTTCATTGCTGGCTTCAGCATATCGTCCGCCGTCGGACCGCCTTGAAGGGTGATCCTATCTGTTGTCGTCTGCGCGGGCGCAGGCACGGTAGCCGCCATCACAGCAACAACAACTATGGAAATGGCAATCGTTTTCATGAAAGCTCCGGCGTGATTCGGTAATTGTCGTATGTGGACTGTGGTGATGTCGAGAACACCACGAAAATAGTGTAGTAGGGGGACATCGCAGTTGCTTGGTCGGCAAAATAATGACGTTGCCCGTTGGTCGATCAGACTTCGACGAGCAGATTCATGAGTTCGATAGAGGCAAAGGAGCCTTCTGATGGCGGGTATTGTTTATCAAGCCCTGTATATCTGACTCAAGTTGGTTAAAAAGTCGATTCGTATACTGCAGAGTGAATTTCTGCATGACCCTTGGTCGAAAAAATGATTGCATGATTGTTTGCATGGAATAGAATGTCACTTATCTTTGTGCTGTAGTTGTAACAGCGCGGACAGAATTCGGTAGGCATGCAGCATAAGTCCTAATTCACGAGTGCTTCGGGGAATCTGCGATCAATGGCACGTCGAACAACCATCAGGGTGACCCAAAAGACCCTTGCTCAGGATCGGGAGGTGGCGAAAGCTGTTCTCGGTCTCAAGGACTATAACCCTGCAAACAAGGAGTTCACGGTTGTCAAGTTGCAGGAAGCGCTCAAGAACGTCGAGGCTGCCATTCTCGCTGAGCAATCAGCCCAGGAAGCGGCAGCGAAGGCACGCGATGAAGCAATTGCGATTGAAAACTCTTTCCATGACCTTGTGCTCGGCGTCAAACGGCAGGTCATCGCCCAGTATGGCGACGACTCCGATGAGATTGCGAAACTGGGCATGAAGAAGAAGTCGGAACGACGCTATGGGCGTCCGAGGAAGGATTTGCAAGCAGAGTAATGTGACGGTTTCCGCATGACATGACTTTGGGGGAAGGCATGGAGCATAAAGAGGACGTGCGCCTTGCGGAAACATCGCTAAACAGAACGGCCATCCGAAAGGATGGCCGTTTCTGTTTACGTCGTATGTGTCAGGGGGCTCAGGCAGCGCCGAGAGCGGCGTACAGAGCGTCGAAGTTTGGCAGCACGCCCGGATTCTCGGTGACCTCGCAATAGGAGATCGTACCGTCAGGGCCAACAACAAAGACAGCGCGGTGTGAGCGCGTCAGGCCGCTTATTCCGGCAAAGTTCTCGAATGCTACATCGTACGCATTGATCGTTGCCAGCGTGAAGTCCGAAAGGAGTGGGAACTGCAGACCATTTGCGTCAGCAAAGGCCTTGTTAGCAAACGGAATGTCGGCCGTGATGGCCAATACAGCAGCATTCACACCATTAAGGCGCTGCAAAGCCCCTTGAAAGGTGCACAGCTCATCTTGACAGACGCCCGTGAAAGCAGCCGGGAAGAAGGCAACCACAACATTCTTGCCAGCGAATGAGGATAAAGAAACCGGCTTCATGTCTGTGCCGACGAGTGTGAAATCTGGTGCGGGGGTTCCAACGGCAAGTGCCACAGGGATCTCCAAATTGTTGACGATAAAAAATGACTCCTTCAAGGAAGGTGCAAACGTACGCACTCGGAAGAACAATCTGCGGGTGCTATCACGTTCCCACATGTATATTGCGAGGCCGAAAAATCCGTAATCAAAAGGGGAGACGCTGATGGCGTTTGAGCTACGATTCCGTAAGGATATCTCGCAGTTACAAAGCGATGCAGTTCACAATACTGAGCTGAAGCGCACACTTGGGGCAGGTAATCTCATCAATCTCGGCATTGGCGCGATCATTGGTGCAGGGCTGTTTTCGCTTACAGGTATAGCCGCCGCGGAGCATGCCGGCCCCGCTGTGTCGCTTTCTTTTGTGATTGCCGCCATTGGCTGTGCGTTTGCCGGGCTGTGTTATGCAGAGTTTGCGGCAATGATTCCTGTAGCCGGTAGCGCGTACACGTATGCCTATGCTACAATGGGTGAACTGTTTGCCTGGATCATCGGCTGGGACCTTGTTCTTGAGTATGCGGTGGGTGCCTCGACGGTGGCGGTTTCGTGGTCAGCGTATTTATCCAAGTTCCTCGCATACTACGGCGTCACATTGCCAACATCCTTCGCAATGTCCTACTGGCAAACACCGCCGGGATCGACAGAGCACGGATTGGTGAATCTGCCGGCAATGTTCATCGTCTTTGTCGTTTCTCTTCTCCTCATCCGCGGTATCCAAGAGTCGGCGCGCGCCAATGCGTTTATCGTGGCGCTCAAGGTTGCCGTTGTGATCATCTTCATCGGCCTCGGTTTTGCCTACATCAATGCCGACAACTACGCTGAATTCATCCCGGCCAACACGGGAGAGTTTGGTCACTTCGGTTGGAGTGGAGTCCTGAAGGCAGCCGGCATGGTCTTCTTTGCCTTCATCGGATTTGACGCGGTTTCAACGGCCGCTCAGGAGGCGAAGAATCCACAACGCGACATGCCCATCGGTATCCTCGGTTCTTTGGTCATTTGTACCATTCTATACGTGCTGTTCTCCTTTGTGATGACGGGCGTTGCGAATTACAAGGAGTTTGCTGGTGTGGCAGCTCCGGTGGCAGTGGCAATCGAAAAGATGGGTATAAGCTGGTTGGCACCGGCAATCAACCTTGCCATCATCGCCGGATACTCAAGTGTGATCCTGGTGATGCTTCTTGGTCAGTCTCGGGTGTTTTATACCATGTCCAAGGATGGCCTACTGCCGAAACTCTTTTCGGATACGCATCCGAAGTACAAGACTCCATGGAAGTCGAACCTGCTTTTTGCCTTTGTCGTCAGCCTGTTTGCTGGTTTTGCTCCTATCGCCCTTGTCGGTGAGATGACGTCGGTCGGTACGCTGTTCGCCTTCGTTGTGGTGTGTGCGGCTGTTCTCATCCTGCGGTACAAGGAGCCCAACCGCGAGCGACCATTCAAGACGCCGCTCGTTCCGCTGGTGCCGATTCTTGGCATTCTTTCGTGCGGAGCATTGCTGGTGTCTCTGTGTCTGAGCGACTATCTGCACTTTATGCGACTGGTTGTGTGGCTTGCCATTGGTCTGGTCGTCTATCAGGTCTATGGAAAGAAGAACTCCCTCGTTCGCAAGGGAGCGGCATGAGTTTCAAGCGCGAGCTCGGACTATTCGACTCTACGATGATCGTCGCCGGATCCATGATTGGGTCCGGCGTTTTCTTAGTGAGTGCCGACATTGCTCGCTCCGTTGGCTCGCCGGGCATGTTGCTTGTTGTTTGGCTTGTCACGGGTCTGTTAACGATGATCGCCGCTTTGTCCTATGGCGAGCTGGCTGGTCTGTTGCCCCATGCCGGTGGACAGTACGTGTATCTGCGCGAAGCGTTTGGTCCTCTTGCAGGGTTCCTTTACGGGTGGACGCTCTTTACGGTGATACAGACCGGAACGATAGCCGCAGTAGCGATGGCCTTTGCCAAGTATACGTCGGCCGTGTTCCCGGGCGTAGGGGAGACTCACATTCTGATTTCGGCAGGGGGCTTTTCGATCAACGCGGCACAGGCCTTTGCGATCCTATCGATCATTGCGTTAACGGCCCTTAACGCCCGTGGCGTAAGTCTGGGTAAGCTGGTACAGAACACCTTCACAACCACCAAGATCGTCAGTGTTGTGGCTCTTGCCACTGCCGGAATCGTGTATGGCCTCTCCAACGGTACCCTCGCGTCTGCATTGGGGTCTCTCTGGACGGATGGAGTTTCATCAGCGGTGCCGATGCTTACCCCTGATCAGCAGACGTCGTACGGTTTTGCCAGTCGATACGGCATGCCGTTTCTGGCCATTGTTGCCGTCTCAATGGTGGGCTCGGTGTTCTCCAGCGATGCCTGGAACAACATTACTTTCGCTGCCTCGGAAGTGAAGAGTCCGGAACGAACCATTCCCCGGGCACTCATCATGGGTGTGGCCCTCGTGACCGCTCTGTATCTCCTGACAAATCTCGCCTATATCTCGGTGATGCCTATTGGTGGTTCGCCTGACGCTCCAACGTCACTGGGGCGCGGCATTGCATTTGCCACCAACGATCGCGTTGGTGCCGCTGCGGCCGATGTGATCTTTGGCCCTTCGGGCGGCCTCATCATGGCTGTCCTCATCATGATCTCTACCTTCGGGTGCAATAACGGGATCATCCTTAGCGGATCTCGCGCCTACTATGCCATGGCTAACGACGGGATGTTCTTCCGCAAAGCCGCCACGCTTAACAGGAATGGGGCTCCTGCTGCCTCCCTCTGGATGCAGGCCGTTTGGGCTTCCGCTCTGTGTCTGAGTGGTAAGTATGGCGACCTGCTCGACTATGTTGTCTTTGCCGTGCTGATCTTCTATGTGCTGACGATCCTCGGCATTTTCCGCCTACGGACAACACGGCCGGACGCACCTCGCCCGATCAAAGCCGTTGGCTATCCTGTGCTGCCGGCGCTCTACATCGTGCTGGCCCTGACGATCTGCGTTTGCCTGCTGATCTACAAGCCTAACTATAGTTGGCCGGGTCTGCTGATCGTGGCAAGCGGAGTTCCGGTGTATATGGTTTGGCGCTCGCGACGCTGAGAACAGCCTTGCTGTGATTCGTGGCTTCGCACGATGCAGTGCGTTTATCGTACGACCATCACCGGAACCGTTGTGCTCTCGCCGGCACCCTTAACCGAAAGTGTGTACGTACCGGTTGGGAGCGCTGAGACATCAAACGACGTGCGGTGAGAACCGGCGGCAAGCATTCCGGGATTGAAGCGGGCTACGCTGCGGCCGGTGATGTCGAAAAGGTCGACAATTGTCTCGCCCGAACGGGTGACCGTGAACTCAATGCTCAGGTTGTCCGATGCAGGATTGGGATGAACCGTTGCCAGCACCTGGCCGGCAACGGGTGCGTCCTCGGTAATGCCGGTTGTGATGACGCTGCATACAGCCCCTTTACCCATGTCATAGTAGGTTCCACTGGCTGTGGTGCGGAGAGCGCAGGTGCGGACCATGTACTCAAGTGTGCCTTCGCTCTTGAGCGAGTCGCGGAACGTTGTTGCTGTGATGGGACGGGACGTGAGAAGCGTCCACTTTTTAACGCCTTGCTTACGACGATAGACGGTGAATGCGTCCGCTGACCCCGATGGCTTTAGCCATGTAAGGTTGACCTTGTCCGGAAGCTCTGTTGATCCGGTAAGGGTGTTGACGACAGCTATTGGCTTCGGAACGGCACGCAACGTTGGATCGCCCATCAAGGCTATGTGGATCTGGCGGTCACCGGCGGATGCGATGCTCATACCGTTTGTGCCGACAGTGGCATTCGGTATGTAATTGCCAAGCTGATTGGAAACGATAGGCATGTTATTCTGGGCCAAACGCGCACTATAGCCAATTGTCTCGCCGAGTGCCATGTGATGGATATACCAGTGAGGACGTCCAGACCACGAGCATGTCAGAACGCGAGGGTCAGTGGCAAGTGCTGAGCGCAGGAAATTATTCTTGGTGTCCCAGTCCCCAAAGTAGCTTCCAAACAGAAAGGTGAACACCGCGTGTACTGGCTTTGTCGACAGATCCGTGGTTGTGCCAACGCCCCCGGCAGACACATCCGTGCCGCCTCCGCAGCCGTAGCCAAGAAGCATCGTGTTCGGTCCATTCAGGTCGGCAAAAAAGTCCCCAGCTTTGACGGCAGTATCGGGTCCAAAAACGCTAAACATCCGCCATGCCGAGGCAGCAAAGACCTCGCCGTAGGTACCAAAATTGTCGTCGATGATGCCACCCATGGTTACGTTCCACGCGCCAGTGCGGTAGTCGTGGTTCTTCTTGAAGTAGTTCTTCAGGAGGTCCGTTTCGCTCTTGCTGAACTGTGGAAGATTGTAGAAATCGATGCGCCCCACAGGAATGTCAACATCGGTACTAAAGAGACTCTGGTCAAACTTCCCGTCGCCCACTACGTTGTTGTTTGACGGACGGGATGTGTTTAGCTGACTCGCAGTCCGGTCTGTATAACTGCCGTTGTGGTCGCCATAGATACCGTCGGCCGGCCATGCACCTAGGTGATCCTGGTGTCCATCCGGCGCGATGATGCCGGAGTAAGGAACAGGAACGCGCCCCACAAGGACGATACCACCGATATTCTGCACAGAATTCCATTCCCGCTTGATCAGCGCCCGAACCTGGTTCACCTTGCCGGAGTCGAAAGACGTAGCTCGCGGAACGGACAGCATCGTTACCTCCCAACCTTCGTTGATAAGGTCCTGCTCGAACGTCGTTAGCTGGTTTGCAAGGGGCTGACGCATGGTCGAATCCACCAGCACAAGTACTCGTTCGCGGGGGGCAGGGGGCGCTTCGATCCCGGCGTTGATATAACCCGTTCCGTAGAACGTGGCCGGCGTAGCTCCGGTGCGCGCAACCAAGCGGAACACTCGGTATTCGTATGATTGGCCTACCTCGACCTGAGTATCGGTCCACTCAAGCCCCTTGCCAATCACGGAGTCATAGACGTCCGCCTCGAAGCGGGCAACATCCTTCAGCTTCTTCCAGATGTAGACCGATTGCTGGTTATCGTCCTTGTTCCAGCGCAGCGTGATCTTGGGCTGCGCGCCGCCGGTGACTTTAGCGTTCAGGGCCAGGCCGAAGTCGCGCGGAGTCGGCGCCTGAGCGGGGGCCAGCAGAGTAGCGGCAATGAGGACGGCAACCGGCAGAAGGGGGCGAAGGATTGAATGCATAACGGTGTACCAAGGCGGATATGAAAAAAGTCAGCTACATGGGCGATACCTCGCCCCATTTGTGCTGAAAAGTTACGACGCGTAGCAATACGGTGAAACACTCCGCAACCCGTATCTTTCACCCATGCGTGCGACGATGGGGTGAATTGATCTTGCCGAGCACGTTGCGGATCTTGGCTACTGTTCACAGACGACGGGGATGTCGTATGAAGCTTCAGCGTCTCATTCTTGTTCTGGCGGCTCTGGTGGTGGGCATTGCGCAATCCTCGGCGCAGTTCCCGGCATCGTGCGACGGCCGGAAAGATTGCATTTTCAACGCCGTTCAGTTCACTACGACCAGTGGTCGGAGTCAGCACTTTATCGAGCTGCAGAAGAATCCTGTTAAGGCACGCCAAACGGCCGTTACCTTCGAAATGTGGGCGAAGATCGAAAAGCAGGCCAATCAGCGTCAGTTTGTCGGCGGCCTTTGGGGACCAAACTCCGACTTCAATGATGTTTTCGTAGCCTACATTGATACCGATGATGATCTCGTGTTCGAGATCAACGGTGATGTCGGGCAGCTCAAGGGTGTAGATAACACCATCGCTCGCACGTCGGCAGCATCTCTGTATGGGGCTTGGCACCACGTCGCGTTCGTGTTCGACGGCGCGCAGCAAAGCGCATACATCTACATCGATGGACTTCTTGCCGTTGGCCCTGTTCGTAATAGTCAATATCCGACCAGCTACCTGAAGAACCTTGATCGACCCGATCTTCCGTTCTTGATCGGCTCGTGCAATGGCGTGGCGGATAACCAGAACACCTATCGCACGCTGAAGGGCCTTGTCGATGAGATCCGCATCTGGGACCGGGCACTGGATTCAACAACGATCATGTGCCAGAAAGATCGTTCGCTCAATGGCAATGAGTCCGGACTTCGTGCCTATCTGCGCTGTAACGAGGGCGTTGGCAATATCTCAACAATGTGCGACGCCACCGGTAATGCGCATACGGGACTGCTCCGCTCGGGCGCTTCCAACCAACGGTCCGACCGTACGGTCGGCCGAACGCTCACGGTCAGCCCGTCATCCGTTAAGGAAGACATCCTCTGCGACACAGTCAAACAGTGGCAGTTCACCCTCACCGATGCGGCCATTTGCGGAAGCACGGCAAATCTGGTAATGCGTGGACCTGATGCAAGTCTGTTCACTATCTCTCCGACAAGTGTCAACCTTACCGGCGGCATTCCGCAGGTGGTAACGGTGACGTTCCGGGGTACTCTTGTGGGTACCTTCATTGATACGCTTGAGATCCGTCCGACAAATCGCTGTGGCCTGCCCAACATCCAGGTTCGGATGGAGCTCAACCGCATCACGGAAACCGGTATCAACCGTCGGGGTATTCTCTTCGACACTCTCTGGGTTGGGTGCGTTGACAATACGCAGTTCGACTCGACCATCATCGTCTGTAACACGTCGGATGTGCTTGGACGTCCCCGCGTATTGACCATCCAGCGTACATGGACAACCGAGCCCAAGGGCTTTGCATTGGTGGGTGTGACGTATCCGATCAGGCTGCAGCCGGGACAGTGCACAACGCTCGTGGTTCGTTCCTATGTGCGAGACACTACGGCAGACTACAAAGACACGCTGCGGATCGTGACCGATGATCAGTGTCAAAAAACGCCGATCACCGTGGAGCTGATGGGACGAACGCAGGAGGTGATCGCGATCAGGAATACTGCCGGCAGCCGTCGTATTGACACAATGCGTTTTGAACCGACCTGCCCCGGGTTGCTCAGTAATCCGCAGAATTACACGTGGCAAAACCTTACGCTGTCCAATCTTGTCATCGACACGATCATCGTCCCGAAGGACTTTACACACTATCGTATTCGATTCCCATTCACACTTTTGCCGAAGACCGGTTATCCATTCAATTCCGTGCGGTTCCTGCCGCGGCAGCCGGGAACGGTGTTTGATTCGATCATCATCAAAACACAGATACAGGGTTGCAAGATCGAGAAGAAGATCTACGTCACCGGTCGTGGACTCGATAACAAGGTGCAATGGTCGGTAAACGGACTTGTGGACTTTGGCGATGTTCTTGTTGGTCAGCAGAAGACCATCAACGTGCGCGCAAAAAACAACAGCAAGATCGATGCCCTCACGGTTGCGCTGTACGTTGAAAGGGGCGAATCGTTTGCCCTGCTCGGTGGTACAAGCCGTACGATCAATCCTGGAGATTCGACCACCATCCCGATCACCTTCCGTCCAACGGACTCGCTGAACTATATCGACCGCTTGTGTCTCTTCGAAACACGCTGTTACGTCACGGATTGTATCGATCTCAAGGGACGCGGCAGAATGGAGATCTTCCGTTTCCAGCCCCTTGTCATGGAAACACAGAATGTGATCTCGTGCCAAGCACGCGAGGATTCTGTGTTCATTATCAACGCTACCAATTCACCGCGACGAATCGATTCGCTTCAGTTCGTTGATCAGTCGGGTGGTCGCATTGCCATCATCGATCCGCCAACATCGATCAATGGAACTGCGCTTACTATCCCGGCGCGAGATTCGGCGCGTTTTCGAACGCGCTACACTCCGGCAGATCCGACGCGTGACCGGGCAGACCGAGCGTACATCCGGTTCCGAGATGAGAGCCGCGCCGAATGGCAGGTGCAGCTCATCGCAACGTCGGTTGCTCCTAAACTCTACATTTCACAGAACACGGCCTTTGGAACTGTTGAAGTTGGCGATACAAAGCGCATGCAGATGATCGTTGAAAACACGTCGTCTCTGCCGGTGCGCGTTGATTCGCTCACGATCAGTGCCGGCTTCCGCATCATCAGTACCAGCCGGGTGGTTCCGCTGACGCTTGCCCCGCGCGATTCGATACGCGTTGAGGTGGAGTTTGCACCAGATGCGGCGAAGGGATATTCTGGTGCGCTTACGGCGTATTCGTCGGACCCATGCGTGATCACGGGAACGGGTCCGCTCACCGGACGTGGTATCATCGTAAAGCTTGAGAGCGCACTCTCCCTGGTAAACTTCGGCTACGTGCGCCCGTGTGAATGCGTTGAGCGCTCGATCGAACTTCTGAATGGTTCGCTCAAGTTTGATATGTCGGTTGAGAAGCTTTGGATCGACTCGGCAGGTGTACCTGGAGGTAAGCCGCAATTCTATTCATGGAAGTCGAAGTTCTCGCCGAATGGTACGGTCCCCTATACCGTTCCACCCGGAGAGCGCGATACGGTTCTGCTAACATTCTGCCCGCGCACGCCGGCTGATGCCGCGCTCATGGAGTGCCGCGCCGCACTGCACATCAAAGCATCGGGATCACAATGGAGCAATACGCTTGAGACCTTCCTCGTGGGCAAGCGATCGCTGACGTTCCGGCCGGCACCAACAGCGGTGCAGTTCCCGTATGGTGTGGTCGATGTGCTCAGTCCGCAGATCCTGACTACTGTGCTCAAGATCCCTGACTACCGGCTCAATCCGAGTCAGGATATTGTCACGGTCGATTCTGTGACATTCCTTCCCGACGACAGAATATTTACCGTGTCTGCTCCCACAACCTGGCCACAGGTGATCAAGCCGGGTGACTCGCTTGTGGTGCAGCTTCGTCAGCGTCCGCGCGCTCCACGCGACTACCGTACACGTTTGAAGTTTTGGTTCTCCTCACCCTGCACTGGCTGGGATACTACAGTGCTCGTGCGAGGAGGGGGCTTTGCACAGACCAAGGGTCTGCAGTTTGCATTCGACCTGATGCGCCCGATACCGGATACATTCAAAATGGTCTCGTGTGACACGCTGAACGTGCCTCTCTACAGCTCGATCAAGATCGACGCATCGGTCGTTAACATCGGCATGCGTGTGGACTTCGATTCCACCCAGCTGCGCCTTCTGGATGTTACATCAACGCTGTTGGCAAACCAGTGCACCTCGCAGACGGGTGGTGTGAAGTTCACACCGTCGCTGAGCTTCGCCCCCTCTCCATACGGCGGACAGAGCGTGAGCCTGAAGAACTTCTGCGGTGTTGATTCGCTGAAATCGTTTGCCGTACTCAGATTTGTGACGCTGAATAACAACCGTGCCAATAGCCGCCTGACGATTGACAGCATAAGCTTTGACACGGAGGATGTGATCCTTTACCGACTGATCGCCGCCGGCGACAAGGGGACGATCATCGCGGCCAAGTCCGACATCATGATCAAGGCACCAACAGACTTCGATTCAGTGCGGATCCTTGAATGTGCGGACCGAACGATCACGGTGACCAATACCGGCGATGTGTACAACGCCGTGACACAGCTCTTGGACCTGCCGGCCTCTACGACGATCGTAGGCTCTGTTCCGCCAATGGGTGATTCCATCGCTCCGGGCGACTCAGCCGTGTTCACCCTGCGGTATTGTCCGCGGAAGGAACAGCGCGACACATCGACGCCACGCGCGGTGAGCGGATATCCATGCGATGTGCGCGATACATCGTTTGCCGAAGGATGGGGATATGCACCTGAGTTTGATCTGAGTTTGCTGCCAACCCCAACGTTTTTTGTGTCCTCTCCATTCAAGGGGGCTATCGGCGATACGATTCAGGTTCCGGTGATGATCGATAAGGACATCTCGGCCACCTACAACGGTGTGACGTACTTCCTCAACGGCCTCAACTTCGATGCTACGGTCACCTACGAGCCCCGTTCATTGAAGTACATTGGAATTGCCTCACAGGCAAAGCCGAACAACACAACGGTCCTTCCAACGCTCGGACAGATCGGCGTTGAGGTCCGCGGGGCCGACACACTTCGAGCGGGTCCTCTGCTGACGCTGCAGTTCGTGATGACTGCTCCCGAGCTCTCCTCAACATCAATCAGCGTGAGTTCCAACGGATACACCTCTGATAGTCTGCAGTTCCTGGACGTTGCGCCCAAGTCGGGTAGCTCGCCCGTGGAATCATCCGGCAAGTGTAACATCACGGTTGTGAAGTTTGCCCCCGGTGGTAAGGCACGCGTTGAGATCTTCCCGCAGCCGGCCGTCAGCGAGGCGCTGGTGAGCTTCCGGATGCAGGAAACTGTACCGGTGTTTATCGACGTTGTTGATGCGCGTGGCACGGTTGTTCGGACTGTGCTCGACGGTTCAGTGACGCTCAGTGGCGGAGAGTACTCGCTTCGCTTCGATACGGCTGATCTCTCATCGGGAGTGTATATGCTCCGAATCAGCGCCGGCGTGTTCAACTCATCGGTTCCACTGGTGATCGCCAAGTAAGCCCCGTTGCAGACCTACGACGTTATCGTTCTTGGAGGGGGCGCCGCCGGACTCATGTGTGCGGCACGCGCAGCCAGCGGAGGGTGCCGTGTGCTTGTGCTCGAGCATAATGACCGTCCGGGCAAGAAGATCCGTATCTCGGGAGGGGGGCGATGTAACTTCACAAACCGTGTTGTGACGCATCGGAACTTTCTGAGTCAGAACCCCGACTTCGCCCGCTCGGCCCTGGCTCGGTATGCACCGGAGGACTTCATCGAGCTGGTGGACTCCTACGGCATTTCCTGGCATGAGAAGACTCTTGGTCAGCTCTTTTGCGATGGATCGGCACAGCAGATCATCGACATGTTGATCGGTGAATGTCTGCGTGCAGGGGTGACGTTTGCCTATCAATCACGGGTGCAGCACTGCAGGCAGAATGGCGTTTATTCGGTCGAGTTCGAGGCTGACGGCTCGGCTCAAACAGTTCAGGCCAGGGCTGTGGTCGTAGCAACTGGTGGACTGAGCATACCAACGCTCGGCGCATCGGACATTGGTTATCGCATCGCCGAACATTTCGGCCATCCAATGATCAAACCATTGCCGGCACTCGTGCCGCTGACGTTCTCATCGGATTTCACGAGGCGGTTTGGTGTGCTCTCGGGTGTATCGCTCGAGGCCGAAGTTCAAACAAGTCGGGCACGGTTCCGCGAGAGCATGCTGTTTACGCACCGCGGGCTAAGTGGTCCGTCGATCCTTCAGATCTCCAGTTACCTTCGCGATGAGCCGACGATCGAGGTCGACCTTTTGCCGGGTGTCAAGGCTGATGCCGTGATCGACAACTACCCTGCAGAGCGACGTCACCTGCGGCGGGTGCTTGCCGAGACTCTGCCGCAGCGTCTGCTGGAGGTGTGGGAAAGCCCCCTGTTGGATAGGCCCGTGAACGCTTCTGCACGACGAGAGATCGAAGCGTTCATCATCAATATGAAGTCGTGGCGCATCACACCGAATGGCACCGAAGGCTATGCTAAGGCCGAGGTGACGTCAGGGGGCGTCTGCACGTCGAAGATCTCGTCAAAGACGATGGAGAGCACCCTTCAGAAGGGACTCTACTTCATTGGTGAGGTGGTGGACGTAACGGGCTGGCTTGGCGGATACAACTTCCAGTGGGCATGGTCTTCGGCAGTTGCCGCAGCTGATCATCTGATCAACACTCAGGCAACGTGATATCGTCGATAGACCATTGGTGAACAACGTCGCAGGCATCAATTCCTGCGTTAATAGCCTTGGTAAAAATGAGCCGCGTCACCACGCGCCGACAGTCAGGCACAGCCTTTGAACACAGCCACGCATAGGTCTGCATCTGCACCTTGTAGTGATCGGAAAGCATGGACAAATGGTCTGCCGACCGCACATGATTCGTCTTCCAGTCCCAGACTTCTACAACACCGTCCTTTGGTACAAATCGAACATCAAGCACACCTTCAACAACGGTGTCCCCGTGAAGGGCAAGCAGTGTGCCCTCGATAACAGCGGAGGAAATGTCTGCGCGACGTTCCGCCACGATTGGCATGGTGAGAACCGACGTCACTTCGTTCAGCGCTCGTAGTGCTTCCGTGCGACTCAGCTCCGTATGCGAGAGGATGCTGATGATGCGTTGTGTGATCTCGTCCGATTCAGTTTCCGGGTCCATACGGATGACCTCTGACAGAGCGCTGTGTACGGCCGAACCATAGGCAGGTGAGGAGGTATCTGTGGTAATGATTCGACGTGCAGACTGCTGCGTTGCCGCCGAGGTATGGCGCAGAGCAAGCTGGCTAGCCGTCATCAGTTCCGGTGTCGGTGGGGCAAGGGGCGTTGCGTCGACCCCTGTCGGGGTGACAGCGTCAGCTTGTTGTGTGTAAGCGGTCAATTCATCCGTGATATCCGGTGCCCGCCAGATCTCCCAAGCCCCCTTGTGTGAGATCGCATTCATGAGGATTGAAAGCAGACCGCTAGCCTTAGCAACATCATCCGAAGGAGCTGTGGCAAGTATCAGGTGAGACTTCGCGCGGGTGAGAGCAACGTAAAGCAGACGTCGGTCCTGCGCTTCTTCGCGTCGGCGGAAAATAAACTTGTTGACGGTGTGCGACAGGACAGGCGGCAAACTTAGCGTCTGCAGTAGATCAGTCGGATCGACCTGCTCTTCCGGGAAGCTCAACGTCGGGCCCATTTGATGAGATGTGATCGCGGACGGCATCTTGAGCTGTGTGTTCAGTCCGGCAAGAGCAACGATCGGAAACTCCAGCCCCTTGGAACCGTGGATGGTCATAAGGTGAACGGCATTGTCATCTCCAAGGACAACCTCCTCGGCCTCAAGATCTTCCGCCGGTACGCTTATGGCCCGCAGTACATCGGCCAGAGAGGCAGACTGCGTCTGTTCATGGTCAGCACAGATCGCGATGAGCTTCTCAACGTTGGCCATCATTTGTTGCGAGCGGGGCTCATGGGTAATCAGATTGTACCAGTTGCAACGCGAGAGCATGGGGCCGATCACCTCACTTACCGGATGCAGGCTCAGCATCGTGCGCAGATGATCGAAGAATGATGAGGCCTTGATGACCTCGGGCGAAGCTTCGCCGGAGGCAGCGAGAATTTCCAGACCATCCTGGAGGCTTGTGGTTCGTCCGAGAAGCGAGGCAGCTAGGATGTCGTCATCCGAGCAGCGGAGCAGACTCGAGCGCAATGCCGTTGCCGTGGCAAGATCGTTCAGCGGATCGGCCGCGGCGGTAAGGGCCGCACGGATATCGGCGATCTCCGGACGGGAGAAAAACGCGCGTCCGCCATAGACCTTGTAGGGTATCCCATACTCGCGCAGAGCCTCTGCCATCATTGCTTTGTCGGCATTACGCGGAACAAGCACCGCTACATCTGCCGGGCGCGGAGCGCGTGCCGGATGTTCCTTATCAAACACCATAGAACCGGACGTTGGATGCAAGATGTATGCGACCTGCCGAGCAACGGCAGCAAACTCACCCTGCTTTCGCAGATCCTCCGGAGCGATCTCAACAAGACGCACCGAAGCCAGTGACGGTGACTCGTCACGCACAATGCCGGCCTCGAGATCGAGATAGGCAACGTCGTAGGATACCTCATCATCCTCGTCGGGAGCGGCAACACTTCCGAACGCATGACGACAGACGTCGTTGATGCCGGCGATGAGCATCTGATGCATACGAAACGACATTGCCAGAGGACGAATGCCACTGTCAGCCTGCGAACCGATCGCATTTGCCATCCGTATCGCACGGCGTGCTCTACGAAACAGTCGCACGTCGGCATCACGGAAGCCATAGATGCTTTGCTTGTCATCGCCAACCACATAGACATTCGGTCCGGATGCATCGCATCCGGAGAGCGCCGGAGCCAATAGTTCCAGCAACTCGTACTGCGTGGGATCGGTGTCCTGAAACTCATCGATCATCACGTAGGCAATGGACTGACGGATCACACTCGACGTGTCCTCGTGACGCAGCAGCTGCATCGCATCGTCGATCATGTCGTCGAAGTCGATCACATTGCGACGGTGTTTCAGCTCTGCGTACTCCTGTGCGGCAGCCTCAGCAAGTTTGCCAAGGGCACGCATAACCTGGATCTGACGTTGTTCTACAGCGTCGTCCCATGGTGTTGAGAGGATGGTCAGATTCAGCTTCAGATCGTTCGAAAAGGGGCTTGGCAGTTCCGGCCCACGTTGGTCCTTCGGGATTGCCGCAGAACGGATCTCGCGCTTTTGCGTGAACCATTTGTCGTGAAGGTGAACAAGTTCAGCAGGCGCCGTGGGATCACTTTGCGAGCAGCGCCACTGTAGGTCGCGGAGCTGCTCACAGAGAGCATCAAGCGCCGGCAAACTCGCGCGGTACGGCTGTATGTGTGCGTGAAGCCGAGCAGCCAGTTCAATGCCGACCTCAAGCTGTATCTGCACCAGAGAACGCTCGCGCTGGGCCCGTAGCTCTTCCATGGGCAGTGCACACGATGCAAGGTATTCGCGCCGCTGTGCGGAACTACGGGTCATCTGCGTCACCAACGTGGAAACCGTCCACGGCGTGATCACATCAAGCATCTGTTGGATGTCGGGATCATTGATCGAACTCGGACCAAGGAGCCCCTTCATCGCCCGGTCAACGGCCTCGGAGAGTAATTCGGCAGCGAGCCGTGAATCGGCATCGCGCACATCGCTGGATCTGCCAACCACATCTGCAAATTGTCGAACGAGACCTGCACAGAAGCTGTGAAACGTGCTTATGCGTGCCGTGCCGATCTGTGCCGACAGCGCGCGCAGCCTTGCCTTCAGGGTCGACAAGGAAACATGCTCGAGGTAGGGGAGCTGCTCCTTCTCACTGGCGCTGATCGAATCGATTTTCTCTTGTAAACGCTGACGCATTTCAGCGGCAGCAGCGCGGGTAAAGGTAATGGCCACCACTTGGTCGAGTCGCACGGAATCCAGCAGAAGGATGCGCATGAAGCGCTCTACGAGGACGGACGTTTTGCCGGAGCCGGCGTTGGCAACAACGGCAAGATGAACGTGACGGTCAAGGGCGGCGATCTGCTGATCGTTCAGCATCAGTCGGTATCATCAGAAAGATTATGATCGGATCCAGCCGCGGGTCTGATCGTGCATGTACTCCAAAGACCGGGATCGCAGTACTGCGATGCAACACGAGCCACATCATCAAGGCTTACCTGGTTGAGAGCTTCAATGGTTGACGCGGGGTCTTCCGGCTGACCTGTTTCCATCACGCCCTTCCCCAACAGCGTCATGCGTGCCGTGAGGGACTCCAGTGACATCAGCTTGCCGGCGCGCAGCTGCGCAATAGCACGGCGATACTCGGCGCTTGTGATTCCCGATGATGCGATCTCTTCGAGAACGCGGCGGATGGCCCCTTCGGCCTTACCGAGATTCTGCTCATCGACGCCGGCGTAAATCGCCATGAGTCCGCAATCGGCAAAGAGCTGTAGCTGAGAGTACACCGAATAGGTGAGTCCACGTGATTCGCGCAGCCGCACGTTCAGCCGCGAAGACATGCCATCTCCGAGCACCACGTTCAGGATCTGCAGTGCATGGCGGTCTTCGTGCCGGCATCCGGTGGTGCGTGCTTGCCAGAGCAGGTGTGTCTGTTGCGATGCACGCTCAATGGACATGTGCGACGCTGCACGAGGCGATGGTGACGTTCGGCGTGGCGGTGCTTTGCGTGCCGGAGCAGCATGCATAAGCTTCTCTGTCAGACGTGCGACATGCTGCGGGTCACACCGACCGCTGACGGCCACAACGATGGACCCACTATGGTAATGCCGACGATGAAAGGCCGACACCTGATCCGTGGTGATGCGCTGAACATCGTCCACGGTTCCAACGATCGGAGAACCCAGCGAGTGGCGCGGGAACATCTGCAGCTCGCCGACATCGAAGATGTGTTCTTCGGGTTCGTCTTCGTAGGAACGGATCTCCTCGGTAATGATCGAGCGTTCCTTCTCGATGTCCGCTTCAGCAAACACCGGCCAGAGAACCACATCCACCAGCGTATCCATGACCTGATCGATGTGTTCGCTCAGCGTTCGGACGTAGTAGCAAGTCTCTTCCTTTGTGGTGTAGGCGTTCGCATAGGCACCACGGTTCTCGAAGTCCTTGGAGATCTTTGATGCCGTGCGATGCCGCGTCCGCCGGAATGAGGTGTGCTCGACGAAGTGTGCAACGCCGCGGTGACCACGGGGCTCATCACGCGTGCCAGCCTTGACCCAAATGCCGATGGCTGCCGAGTCGACGTGCGATACCGGGTCGCACACAACGCGGATTCCATTGGGCAAAGTGATATCGCTAGGGGGCGTCCATACGGATCGTGGACGTTGGAGGTTCATGGCGGCGAAGATACGGTCGAAATCAACGCTGATGCTGCCAGCAGAATCCGCTTGGGTCCTTGGTCATGCGTGAGCACCGTGTGCCCTTGGCCGTGATTCCCTGGCACTGCGAGGAGACAGCGTTTGACGGTGACTGGGAAGGCTGCTGCGCCTGCGGTTGCTTCTGCACGGCGGACGGAACAACCGTCTCGACGGAGGTTGGACGAGTGGTTACTTTGATGTCCGTTACCGGATGCAGCTCCCACGCTGATCCGCGCCAGATCCGACTATTCCCCGAGCCGGCCGATTCGTCGGCGTGCATGGCATCGTAGAATACCCAGCCCCGCACCGTAACCCAGCGTCCAAGGAATCGATCCCGCAAGGCCTGCTGCGACCAGTCAACACCGCGCTCTTTCATGGCCTGTCGGAATCGCGGGGTAACCTCAACAACGATCAGCTTCGTTGCATTGTTCACATCATTCGGATCCAGCGTCAACTCAATATGCGTGTCACGATGCCACGGATCCTTCGCCTTACAGTTGACCGTCTCAATAGCGCCGATCTTCACATCGGCAACGTAGGCCGTTATCTCGGCGCCATCGCCTTCGCGAAAGCCCGAGGGCGATTCTCCGGCAGCGAGCAGTTTCGCAAAGGATATTGAGCGGTTGATCTGCGCATCAGTTGGAAAACCTTCGCGGTTCTTCTTGCGATTCAGCATCTGCGCATCACCGCGCACGGCATTGCCCTCAGCTGAGCACGTGTCAAAGGTCGACTGCGAATAGGTTGTCTGCTGCAAGGACAGCAGCAGGATGATCGCGCTGAGAAATGAGTGCTTGCCCCACCGCATCATAGGACCTCCGCCACACTCCACGACAGCGTCCGGCCGGCCCACATCGGAACCACATCACCGTACGACATCGGGATCTGCATCGGCTCATCGACAAGTCGCACAGTTGTTGCCGGCGGGCTGACGTTGTAGAGTCTCCGGGCATTGTCGCTGACAAAGGCCTGCAGGTGGCCTTCGGCTCCGTGCCGCACAAAGAGTTCGGCAAGCATTGGCAGAATAATGGGTGCTGTGAAGACACCTGCGGCGCAGCCCGGGGCTTCTTTTTTGTCGCGCGGATGCGGGGCACTATCACTACCAAGCATCAGCTTCGGATGTGCCATCAGCGCAGCATTCAGCAGTGCTTCGCGGTCTTCCGGACGCTTTGCGATAGGCTTGCAGAACAGATGCGGGTTCAGAAGGCCCCCTGCCACATCGTCGAGAGTGATGATCAGATGATGGGGCGTAACCGTTGCCTTAAGGTTGTCGAACTCATCAAGCAAGCCTACGGCCTTGGCCGTTGTGATGTGCTCCATGGTGATCTGCAGTTTCGGATATCGCGTAGCAAGTTCTCGGTAGACCTCACAGAACTCCGCCTCGCGGTCCATCACAAAGCCGTGCGTTTCGCCATGCACAAGCAGCGGAATGCCAAGCTCCTCCATCATCGCGAAGACGTGGTCCATGGCCAGCACTTCGCGCACACCGGCTTCGCTGTTCGTTGTAGCCCCGGCAGGGTAGAGCTTAATGCCGATGATGTGGTCGCGTGCGGCCAGCAGCTCCTCGCGCGTGTAGTCGCGGAAGAACAACGTCATGAAGGGGTCAAATGCATACCCCGCTGTTGCGCGGCGCACTTCCGAAGTGTACCAGTGCAGACGCTCGACGCTGTCGACCGGTGGCAGAAGATTCGGCATGATGACGGCGCCGGCAAAGTGCTGCGCCGTGAGCGGGGCAACCACGTCCAGCATTGCATCCTGCCGCACGTGCAGATGCATGTCGAGTGGTGAATGAAGAACAATTTCCATGGCTTAGACAGAAAGTGAATAGTCTGGGATATCGGCTAATGGATGGATGCTGCCATCGTTTTCTGCCCGCCCGCAGAAGGCTGTTACGCCATTGGTCAGGAGCACGTAGGGGGCTTTAAGGGACAAGTTATACCAGGCAGTCTGACGAAGAGTGGCATCGTTGATCGGCGTGGATGCTGATTTACATTCCACCAGCAGAAAGGGATTGAGATGTTCATCTCGCCAGAGCAGGTCGAACCTTTGTGCGTTCTGCGAGGCGGCTGAATCAACCGCTCGCTCAATGCTGCAGCGACCAAGCGGGTAGCCCCTTGAGAGAAGCCAGTGCAGACAGTGTTGGCGAACCCACTCTTCGGGAGTGAGCACCACGTTGGCGCGTCGAACAGGATCGTAGATGCGGGTTGCCACGCCATCATGAGAGATCTTCATCTCGAAGGACGGAAAGATCAGCGGTGGCAGCACATCAGAGCTCATCGGCGTCCCGTGGTGCGAATGTCCTGCATCTTCTTTGTCAGCATGTAGGTGATGAAGATGAAGGCCACGCCGTTGGCCCATACAATGCTCACGTCCATACGTATCAGGCCGTAGCTGAGCCATAGGATGCAGCCCGTGATCATCAGCCAGAGCATGCCAACGCTGAGTTGTTCAACTTCCTGGGTGCGCCAAACGCGCATTGCCTGCGGTGCGAGTGCGAATGTTGAGCAGCATCCAGCAAGCAGTCCTAGCGCGGTGACGGGGTCAAAAGGAAGCGTCATGTTGGCCTATGATGTAGAAGAAATGGTACGGTAGTGCGGGATGATCACATGGGGCATGTTGGTAACGATGCCGCTTGCCCCATGGTCAAGCACGAACTCCAGTTCCTGTGGGGTATTGACGGTATAGACGCCGTATGGTATGCGGAAATGCTGACAGATGTCGGCTCGCTGACGGTTGACTTCTTCCAGTGAGCAGCCAAATCCGTCGGCCCCGCATGCGCCAACCACTCGGGCCGGTGAGCGCATGTCGCCCGGCACATTCAGCGCAATGGTGCGAGCATCACGAGCGATGGAGCGGATATAGACAAGTGCTGCATGGTCAAATGAGGAGAAGACACACTTGTTGAACATCTCCACCGAGCGGACCAGGTTCAGCAGTTCAGCCATTTCGCGGGCCGTCTGCTCAGAGGCCGGACGTGGTTTGATCTCAATGTTCACGTAGGCGCGTCCGCGCATCTGCTCGAGCACGTCCACAAGTTTCGGTATGCGCTCTCCGGCAAAGTCGGGGCTGAACCACGAACCGGCATCAAGCTCCTGCAACTCGTCAAGCGAACGGTCGGTGATGAGGCCGGTGCCATTCGTTGTGCGCTCGAGAGTGTCATCATGAAACACCACCATCTGACGATCCCGCGTGTACTGAACGTCGATCTCCACCATCGGTGCTCCGGATTCCAGAGCACGTTCAACGGCAGCCACGGTGTTCTCCGGGGCGATCCCGGAAGCGCCGCGGTGCGCGCAAACGACGAAGGAGTTTTCTTCAACGAACTCGTTGAATGGGATCATTGATGCTTCTCCGGAAGCGATGATGAAAATGTGCCGTTCGGCAAACCTCGGTAACCGCGGACAATATCGGCAAAATGCATGCGGCGCTTTCCGGGTAGCTGCACTTCATCGAGAGAAAGTGCGCCATCGGCGCAGCCGGCAATGAGTTGTTCGCCAACCACGCGCCACTCACCGGGGCGTAGGGGTTCTTGCGAGCGCGAGGCGGCGGTGATCTTCAGGACATCACCGTTCCAGACGGTCCATGCTGCCGGCGTTGGCGAATGCGCCCGGATGAAGTTCCGCACGTGCTCGCGCGAGCTGGACCAGTCAATGCCGGCCTGCTCGCGGAAGATCTTCGGGGCCGGCGTTGCAAGGGAATCATCCTGCGGAAGGAATACTGAGCCCCCTGCAAGCAACTTCTTCGTTGTCGATACCGCACAGTCGGCAGCAAGAGGCATAAGTGCTTCATAGAGATCACCGGCCGCCATCTCGTCACGGATCTCCGTCGTACGTTGTTCGATGACGGTGCCGGTATCAACAACATCGTTCAGGAGGAATGACGTAACTCCCGATGTTGTTTCGCCATTCAGGATGGCATGGTTTATCGGCGCAGCGCCGCGATACTTCGGCAGAAGCGAGGCATGCACGTTAAAGGCTCCACGCTCTGCCAGTGTGTATACCGCGCGGGGAAGTATCCGGAAAGCTATTACGCAAATGATAAGGGGCTTGCGCTGACGGATCTGTTCGACAAAGTCGGCATCTCGTAGTGAAGCGGGCTGCAGAATGTCGGTGATGCCGAGCTCCATTGCCGACACCTTCACGGCACTTGGCTGCGTCTGAAGTCCACGTCCCTTCTGACGGTCCGGCACGGTCACTACGGTTGACACGCCAAACTCGCGGTGTAGAGCTTCCAAAGCCGGTACAGCAAACTCCGGAGTACCCATGAAGATGATCGATGACATCAGCCGTGCATCGTTGGTTGATTGGTCATCGAGCGGATGATCTCAGCTTCGATTTTGCCGAATTCCTTCAGACGCTGCCTGACGTCTTCCACCGGGAAGTATTCACGGGCGATATCCGTATAGGCACGATAATGTCCGGCTTCACTGGCAAGCAGACTCTTGTAGAGAGCCCGCATGTCCTGCGTGGTTGCATGTTCGGCTAATAGAGAGAAGCGCTCGCATGACCGTGCCTCGATGAATGCTCCCACGACAAGCGAGTCCAGCAGGCGATGGGGCTCACTCTTGCGAATGTGATCGTGCAGCATCTGTGCGTAGCGATTGCCGGCATCATGCGTCAATGCCACGCCCCGTGATTCCAGCTCTTTAACGACCATTTCGAAATGATCCATCTCCTCCTTGGCCAGTTCGATCATGTCCTTCACCAGCCGTGTGCGCTCCGGATAGCGGTTGATCATCGCCAACGCAAAGGCCGCGGCTTTCTTCTCACAGTGCGCGTGGTCGATCAGGATTTCGATGAGATGGTCGTTCGCAACGCCAATCCACTCGGGATTGGATTCACATTCTAGGCAAAGCATGGGGCAAAAGTACCGAGAATAGGTTTTAGGTTTTGGGTTTTGGGTGTTGGGTGTTGGGTGTTGGGTGTTGGGTTTTAGGTTTTGGGTGTTGGGTGTGAGGTTGGTCTGTCATTTGAGCAAGAGCAAATGCTGCCACCTAGAACCTAAAACCCAAAACCTAAAACCCAAAACCCAAAACCTTTGAAAGTATATCAATCAATGATATATCCATGATAATCGGATATATTTGGTCATGGACTCACTGCGAAATCCCTTTGCTCCCGGTGCCGGAACGCGACCATATGCCATTGCCGGTCGGGATGCTGTGTTGGAAGAGGTAGCCACATCGATTGGCAGGTTGGCACTTGGCCGATCTGCTAAGAGTCATGTTCTTCTCGGGTTACGGGGTGTAGGGAAGACCGTACTTCTAGAGGAGATCCGTCGGCGTGCTGAGGATGCAGGACACATCGCCGTGATGATCGAAGCGCCGGAGCGGAAGTCTTTGCCGGCCGCGCTGATCCCGGAGCTGCGTCTTGCCCTTGTGCGGTTCTCGCTTCTTGGACCTGCGCGGGACCTGGCAAAGCGGGGATTGCAAGCACTTGCGGGCTTTGCTTCAGCTATGAAGCTGAAGTACAAGGACGTCGAGGTTTCCTTCGATGTTGAGCCAGAGGTTGGCTTGGCCGATGCCGGCGATCTTGAACACGATCTTGCGGTGCTGATGGAGACCGTCGGTACGGCGGCAGAGGCGGCTGGCGTGACATTTGTACTTCTGGTGGATGAGCTACAGTACGTTCAGACGTCTCAGCTCGGACCACTCGTTTCGGCACTTCACCGATGTTCGCAGCGGCGAAAGCCAGTCATCTTGGTAGGTGCTGGGCTTCCTCAGCTGCGGGGACGTATCGGGAATGCGAAGACCTATTCAGAGCGTCTGTTTGAATTCACGGAACTCTCAACGCTCAAGCGGAGCGATTCAGCTGATGCTATTCGCATTCCCTTAGAGGCCGAGTGTGTAATGATCTCCGATGATGCACTCGAACTCATTCTATCGGACACGCAGGGCTATCCGTACTTTCTTCAGGAATGGGGCAAGCACGCATGGAACTGCGCGAAGCGCTCGCCGATCGAACTGGTGGACGTCGAACGCGCCCAGCAACTTGCTCGATATTCACTAGACACGAGTTTTTTCGGGGTTCGGCTTGATCGGGTATCAGGTAAAGAACGCGAGTACCTGATGGCGATGGCGAAACTCGGAAACGGCCCCTTCGAAACGGCAGATGTTTCGGAATCTCTTGGGGAGTCTGGCCAGGAGCTTGCGGTAACTCGCGCTCGCCTTATCGAAAAGGGGATGATCTACAGCCCCTCGTACGGCCTTATCGATTTCACAGTGCCGTTCTTCGGCCTGTTTCTGTTGCGGCAAGTCGCAAAGTTTTAGCCCGACACAAAGGGCATCTCACTTCTCCAGTAACTGCACGGCACGTTCGAGCAGGCCGACGAATCGCATCTCTTCAACGGTGCCGTTGGGGTTGGACCAGGTTCCGCTGATGCCGTACCAGCTGCCGTTGGGGTGCTCGAGCAGATAGGTCAGGTTGATCACACCCGGTTCTGAGCCCCCTTTGAAGCCGACGTGTTTCCACACCTTTGCGTTCTGGATACCGGGGTTGACCCCAAGAATGTCGAGAGCGGAGAAGTCTTTCTGCATCACGGCATCGGCTCGGAACCAATCCATAGCGCGGCACAGATCCGCCGTTGAGGCAAACCATTCGACCTTGTCTGACAATACGGGCTCGGTTGCCGGGGTGATCGAGTCGTACGTGATCGAGGTATCAATTTGGCGCAGGATAACGTTGCGTTCGTCGGAACCGGCGGCGGCAAAACGCTTGCCGGTCGATGCATCGGCGTATTTCAGTTTGAATGCTTGCAACGTTGTAACGAAGGGTAGATTCAGGTCGGGCCGGTCATGACCCATGGCCGACATCTGCTGGGAGATGCGATTCGGACCGAGCAAACGGATGAGCGCGTCTGTGGCCGTGTTATCACTCTCAGAGATCATCATCGTGGCCAGAGAGTGCAGCGTCAATGGTGACCCATGGGGCCATGTATGCAGTCGGCCGGATGGAAGCGAACGCCATGCGGAGTCGAGCTTGACAACGTCGGTCCAATTGCGCTCCTTCTTTCGGATAGATCTTACGAGCTCTCCGAGAACATACAGCTTGAAGGTCGAGCCGATCGGCAGTTGTTCCGAGGGGGCAAGAGAACAGATGTTTACCCCACCGCCAAGATTTACCGCATGGAATGACACACGTCCGGGGAGCGTCTCAAATTCCTTCCTGAGCGACTCCAGAGAGGCAACGGCCTTTACTGGTGGACGCAGAAAGAGTCCGGCAATGCGGTAGGGGGCCTGCATTTCAATGGTGAGCAACACCGGAATGGTGTATCCATTTTTCGTGGTTGCTTCGGCCGATACTTGATATCCCGAGCGACGTTCAACGATCCGCATGCCGGTGCACGGCCCTGCATCGCCGGCGAGCTGTCCGGCAAGCATCGTCAGCTTGGCCGGTGGTACTTGCTTGAGAAATTCCGCAGTGAATATCGACTCATACAGAACCGGTCCACCGGAAAGAATGGTGCAGACCTCATCGAGCCGACGCTTAACGGCGGCATCGTCGCCAATTGCCATTGTTGGCACGAGCATGAACAGAGACAGGGCAAGCACATAGCCCCGTTGCAGTGATCGTTTCATCGGATCTCCACAGTCGTTGCCACGCGGGCAGAGGTTGTTTCCAGCACTACGGCATAGATTCCCGGCGGAAGCTTGGCCGCATCGAAGGTGCGCTCCTGAGGGCCGGACTCAGCCGTGTCCTCGGCCAGCGTCATGATCTTGAACATTGCCGCATTATGAACGGTCAGTGTTACACGCTCGACCTCGGGCACAGAATATCGCACGCGATATGTTGTGCCTGTCGGGAGCATTCGCCTGACCTGGATGGACGGTAGGCGCACGTCGCGCGCAGCCTCGGCCGCAGCCCTACTTGGTGCTGATGGATAGAGCATGATCGCAGCCGCCGGTCCACCATTCTCGCATTCCGACGTGGCGTAGTAGCAGTCGCCCGCGGCCGTAAAACCGATCGCCTCTCCCTGACGCTCCGGCATGTAGGGAAGGGGCAAGCCGGCACCGGTGATCGCCGACGCCAGTGACGATTGGTCGGCGCGTTTCCAAAGGCGTATCTGCATGTAGGTCTTCAGCAGGATCATCGATCCGTCGGGCGACACATCGCCACCGGTGACAAGCTGCAACGGGATCTCACCGTGATAGGTGAGAGGTCGGTCACTTCCATTCTGGTGTGGACCGCTCACTGAATAGACCCTACAGCGCTGCTCTCGCTTGGTCACGATCACAATGTCGCCCGTACGAGGATCGACCAGCAATGCTTCCGCATCACGCGCACCGTCGGGGTAGCGCAGCGTGAATCTCTCCACAGAGTCCGATGGAATCATCATCTGCACATCTCGCTGAGAGGTGTCGATGCGCGGTTCATGGATCCGATACACCGTCACGCTGCTGCGCTTGGCGGAGTTGTCGCCGATGTCGGCCACGTACAGGTAGCTTGCGCCAGGTTCTGGTCCCGGACCTCGGGCGATGTCCTCCCAGTCGATATGGGTAGCCCCCTGCAATCGCACCCGGGCCGCAATCCGTCCCGGCAGGATTACCGCATAGACGCGCGGCTCATCACCGGAATCGTTGTGCATCCAGATCAGGCCCGGATTCAGAGACGACGCTGCAAGGCCGGACACCTCCGGAAGATCCTTCAGAGGGGTCGTGCCAACCACAAAGGGTCCGCCGAAGTACGGCGGAGCATCCTGCGCATAGGCCGTAGCCACGGCAAGCACGATAAGCAGCCGCACGCTGAGTTGTCTCATAGATTACTTCACGATGAAGTTGATCAGTTTGTTTGGGACAAAGATCTCTCGGACGATCTCTTTGTTCTCCAGATGCTTGGCAATGGCCTCGTCCTGGCGCGCCAGCGAGGCGATTGTTGCCGCATCGGCGTTCAGCGGCGCGATAACCTTGCCCCGGATCTTCGAGCTGATCTGTACAACAATCTCAATCTCGTCGAGTACAAGCTTTGATGCATCATACTCGGGGAATGACGACGTATGTATTGATCCATGGCAGCCAAGGATCTGCCAGAGCTCTTCAGTGATATGAGGAGCGAAAGGGGCAAGGCACTGCAAATACTGCATCATGGCCGATCGTGGACGTACCTCGAGCTTCGTAAACTCATTGACGAAGATCATGAGCTGCGCGATGGCTGTATTGAAACTCAGAGCATCAACATCTTCGCGTGTCTTCTTGATGGTCGCATGCAGCACGCGCTCGGAATCATTCGGCAGAGACACATCCTGCACGGCAGGGGAGAGAGCACCATCTTCGGTGGCTATCATGCGCCACGTGCGATTCAGAAATCGTGTGACTCCTTCGATACCGGTGGTGTTCCATGGCTTGGAGGCCTCGAGTGGACCCAGGAACATTTCGTAGAGACGCAGAGCATCGGCACCGTGAGCAGAGATCACTTCGTCGGGATTGACCACATTACCGAGCGACTTCGACATCTTCCGTCCGTCCTCGCCCATGATCAGGCCCTGGTGGAACAACCGCTTGAATGGTTCAGGCGTTGACACGTAGCCGAAGTCATAGAGGACCTTGTGCCAGAATCGGGCATAGAGAAGGTGGAGTACGGCATGCTCGCCCCCTCCAACATAGAGGTCCACTCCATCCTTGCCCATCCAATATCTCTCCGCATCCGATGCACAGAAGATCTCCGCATTCCGTGGGTCACAGTAGCGCAGGTAGTACCAACAGGAACCAGCCCACTGAGGCATGGTGTTGGTCTCAAGGCGCGCCTTCTTGCCTGTTTTGGGATCGACGAAATTGACCCACGACTCAACGGTGGCAAGGGGCGACTCGCCCGTGCCGGCCGGCTTGAATTCGGCCACATCGGGCAGTAGCAACGGAAGCTCATCGGCCTCGAGTGCGCGCTTTGTGCCATCTTCGAAGAACATGATCGGAATTGGTTCGCCCCAGTAGCGCTGACGTGAAAAGAGCCAGTCGCGCAGGCGGTATTGGGTGCGCTCCTTGCCCGCACCGGACGATTCAAGCCACGCGATGATCGTGGACTTCGCATCGGCCGTGGGCAGACCGTTCAGTGAGACATGAGAGTTCTCCGAACTCATGCCGATGCCGTCGTCCGAGAAAGCGGAAACAGCTACATCAGCCGTCGAGCCGTCGATCGGTGTCACCACTTGCACGATCGGCAGGCCAAAGGATGTGGCGAATTCGTGGTCTCGCTCGTCATGTCCGGGCACGGCCATGATGGCACCTGTACCGTAATGGGCCAGCACGTAATCGGCTACCCAGATCGGCACTGCCACTCCATTGGCGGGGTTGATCGCATACGCGCCAGTGAAGACGCCTGTTTTGACCTTGCTCAGTTCGGTCCGCTCGAGGTCACTCTTGAGCGCGGTTACCTCCCGATAGGACAGCACATCAGTGCGATGGGCATCTGCCACGATATGATCAACGATCGGATGCTCGGGAGCAACCACCAAGTATGTGGCACCGAAAAGCGTGTCCGGACGAGTGGTAAATACCGTTATGGTGTGCTCGTGATCCTGAACGGGGAAGTGTACCTCAGCCCCCTGACTCTTTCCGATCCAGTGGCGCTGCATTTCAAGCGTCGACGATGGCCAGTCAAGCAGCGTCAGATCTTCAAGCAGACGCTCGGCATATTCCGTGATGCGGAGCATCCACTGGCGCATTGGACGTCGTTCGACGGTGTAGCCCTTCTCTTTCCATTCATCTACCTCTTCGTTGGCCAATACTGTGCCGAGTGCTTCGCACCAGTTCACGGGGCTATAGGCGATGTAGGCGAGACGATGAGCATCACGATAGGTCTCGATGTCTGCAGCCGACGTCACATCCACAGGGATCGGCAGTTCGTCGATATGACGCGCCTTGCCGACCGATCGATCGAACCACGAATTGTACATCATAAGGAACATCCACTGCGTCCAGCGGTAGTATTCCGGAAGAGTTGTGTTGACCTCGCGCGACCAGTCGTAGTCAAAGCCGATGGCATTGAGCTGACGCTTGAATGTCTCGATGTTGTTGGCCGTAGCGATCGAAGGGTGGATTCCCGTCGTCATGCTGTAGCGCTCCGTTGGCAGACCAAAGGCATCAAAGCCCATAGGATGCAGAACGTTGAATCCGCACATGCGCTTAAAGCGACTTACGATGTCCGTGGCCGTGTATCCTTCCGGATGACCGATATGGAGGCCTGCCCCCGAAGGGTACGGGAACATATCGAGTACGTAATACTTCGGCTTTGAGTGGTCGTCAGAAACCCGATACGTGGCGTTGTCGGCCCAGTGACGCTGCCACTTTTCTTCGATGGATGCGAATGGATAGTGCATCCGCAAATATAGGGGGCTTGTCAGGGCCTTTGCGGTTCCTGCTCGATCGAGCTGGAAATCCGACAGCGCGTCATCTCCTCAAGCTCACTCCGAATGTCGGACACGTCAAGGACCATGAATCCATCGAGGGCATTATTGAAGTTCGGATCGACGTTGAAAGCAACGATCTTGGCGTTCTGTGCACAGTATTTGCGAATCAACACCGGAGTTGTCCGCAAGGATGCCTCGAGTTGACCGATAACTCGGTCAAGCTGGCGCAATTCACCACCAACAGGTGCCAAGAGGGCATTGAGGTCGACTCCGGCTGTCCGCTGTGGGACGTACCTCTGTACGGGAACGACATGCCCGCAGAATGCCGATGACTGTGCCTGACGTTGGAAGAACTCGATCATCAGAACCTTTGATACATCGGAGTAGTCTGCACTAATCGAGACCGGTCCAATGATCGAGCGTATCTCTGGGTTTTGCGAGACGTACTGAAGGATCCCACGCCAAAGAAGGAATAGGGGTAGTCGGTGACGCTGAAACTCTTTGCGAACAAATGAGCGACCCAACTCCAGGCTCGATTGCAGAAGTTTTCGTCCCTGTTCATCTATAGAGAAGAGAGTCGAAATGTACATTCCGGCTGCTCCGTGGCGCTTAATGCACTGAGCACCATGACCGAGGCGGTAGGCACCCACGATCATCGACGATTCGGGATGCCAGAGTACCAGATGCTGATAGTGGCGATCAAAGGAATCGACATCAATTGAATTACCAGTGCCTTCTCCAACGTCACGGAATGTTATCTCACGAAGCCGTCCGATTTCGTGAAGCACCGCTGGCGCGGCGTCTCCATTCAGTAGGTACAATTCAAAGCCGCCTTGTTCGATGATCTTGCAAGAGGCAAGCAAGGAAATTTCGTTGGCAACAGAGCGCGGGTCGAGAGCCTCAACGATATCATGCTGGGGTGATACTCTCACTGCTGCTCGACGACATCCCTTGTCAAATCTGTTGGCCAGAGCATACACATGCGCACGCAGATAACGTCCCAACTCCTCGGGATCAGAAAGGCGCGCCAGGATTTGTCGATCGACGGACCGGCCAATAGTGACGTCGATTCTTGAGTTACGCTTCTTCAAGAGTTCGCGAGGAAGCCACGCCGTTCGTAGTCGCGGGTGAATCTTGCCCACTCGATAGAACATCTCGGAGTTTCTGCCCGGAATATGGACTGGAACGATTACTGCAGAGGTCTTCTGAATAAGCTTCATCACCGAAATGTCCCACGGCTTGTCGAGTGGATCGCTTTCTGATCCCTGAGGTGCTGACACTTCCCCAGCCGGGAAAACGATCAACGCTCCGCCCTGCCTCACATGTCTCAAACATTGTCGCATTCCGCTCGTGTTGGCCCCTTGGGATGAGACGCGGCGGAAGGGGTCGACAGAGATCACGACATCAGAAAGTGGTTCCACCATTGATAGGATACCATTGGCCATCACGCGTACGTCAGGACGACGCTTTCGAACAAGTGAGATGAGTGCCAGCCCATCCACGGCTCCGAACGGATGATTTGACACAATCAACACCGGACCCTGATCAGGAATCCGTTCAAGCTCAGCTTGGTCGAAACTCAAATCAATGTTCATCGTCGAGAAGAACTCGTCGAGAAACGTATCGCCCTTGAGGTGTGCGACTGCCGAATAGAGGTCATTGATCTGCGAGAGACTGAGAGTATTCCAAGCAATCCTCACGAGGGGGTTGCTGCTCGAAAGCCCAAGCATTGAGGCCAGTTGGTCAGTCGTCACGAGGTTGCGACGGAAACCCGCCGCTGGGTTTGAGTTTGGCACGACGCGACGTTACAACGGTAGTATTACGATAGTGTTGTGCTATCGGCTAAGAATTGGAAACACGACGAGCCGTAACTTGATAAGTGGATATCTCAACAATCGAATAATCACCATGAACTACGTCAACCTCGGACGCACCGGCGTCAAAGTCTCGAAGCTATGCCTTGGCACCATGAACTTCGGATACTGGATCGAAGAACAAGATTCGTTCCCGATCATGAGTCGGGCTCTTGAACATGGCATCAACTTCTTCGACACGGCTAATGTATACGGATGGGATAAGGGCAAGGGGCGCACCGAAGAAGTCATCGGTAACTGGCTCAGCCAGGATCCGTCTCGACGCGACAAGATCGTGCTTGCCACAAAACTTTACACTGCAATGGGCGATGGCGTGAATGACCGCGGATGCTCGGCCTACCACATCAAGAAGGCCTGCGAGGATTCGCTACGTCGACTCAAGACCGATCACATCGATCTCTATCAGATGCATCATATCGACCGGGCAACTCCGTGGGAGGAAGTATGGCAGGCCATGGAGCAGCTCGTGCGTGAAGGAAAGATCCTCTATGTGGGCTCGAGCAACTTTGCTGCATGGAACATGGCACAAGCCAACGAAATGGCCAAACAGCGTCACTTCCTCGGACTCGTCAGCGAGCAGAGCGTGTACTCTCTTCGCAATCGTCATGTAGAACTCGAGGTCATCCCCGCCGCGAAAGCCTACGGCATGGCAATGATCCCATGGAGTCCGCTTGGAGGGGGCTTGCTGGCCGGCATCTTCTCAAAGTCCGACACACTGCGACGCAAGCGTCCGCAACTCATCGAAGCCGCCGAAAAGCTCCGTCCGCAGGTTGAACGCTATGAAGCTCTCTGCGCCAAGCTCGGCATCGACTGTGCCGACGTTGCCCTTGCATGGCTGCTGCAGCGTGACGGTGTTACGAGCCCCATCATTGGCCCCCGCACGGTTGAACAGCTCGACGCCAACGTTGCGTCGATGAATCTTACGCTTGATGTAGAAACACTCGCCGAACTGGATCGCATCTGGCCGGGTCCGGGCAACCAAGCACCGGAGGCGTATGCGTGGTGATGACTGATGACTGATTACTGATTACTGATTACTGATTACTGATTACTGATTACTGATTACTGATTACTGATTACTGATTACTGATGACTGATGACTGATGACTGATGACTGATGACTGGTGACTGATGACTGATGACTGATGACTGATGACTGATGACTGATGACTGATGACTGATGACTGATGACTGATGACTGATGACTGATGACTGATGACTGATGACTGATGACTGATGACTGATGACTGAT